>JBHEKO010000337.1:0-18736 GCA_041859475.1 Candidatus Hydrogenedentales bacterium | reverse complement strand
GCGGGTTGGAAAACCCGCCCTCCGAAATACCGCTTTCTGTTCCTGCAAGTCCTTTGGTGCACGCGACTCTTCGCTATCTGCCTGATTGCATCTGGGCTTCGCCGCCACTAGACTTTTGCACATTGTCATCAGGACCACAGGAGAATCCCATGCGATTACCTTTCGCAATCATCCTGCTGTCGTGGATTCTAATTGGCTCCGTGCGTGCGCAAGTAGAAGATGCTGCACCAACCTTGACTCCCACCGAAGAGCCGCGGCCCGCCAACGCTACCCCTGTCTTCGAGATCGTCGATGTCAATCTGGGTGACCAAGCGTGGGGATTGAACTGCATGAAGGTGCGGGTCCGCAACACATCCGACTCCGCGCGCACGCTCTACATGCACATCAGCGGCAAATCCGACGGCGACCTTGATGGCAGCTTCGGTATGGGCGAATCGCACAATGCCCGGCCCGGCGAGCAGGTGTTCGAGCACTGGTACTGGTTGCCGCCTTGCCACGGCTTGGTCAAGGTCCAGGTTATGTTTATCGCGCCAAAGACAAGCGCCCCTTGGGCGGAATCACCGTTCCTTAAAAAGACCTTTACGATTGAGTTTCCATTGCCGAATGACCGGTGCAACAACCTAATGATCTCGGACAAAGTCGCAGGAATGCGAAAGACTTACCCGGCAAACATGCAACGGCTTGAACCCTTTACGTTCGTCAAGACCCCGCACTTCGTACTCTATTTCAGCCCAAACACGCCCGCGGCCAAAGATATCGACACGCTGGCCAAAGAGCACGAAGCCGCCTTGGCTGGAGCGTGCGGTTTCTTCGGCGCGCATCCCTCCGAGACAATTACCTTGTTCTTCTATCCGGACAGGTTGACCAAGAAGATGTGCACGAACGACGAAGGTGACGGACTGGCGTCAGGGCACACCATCGCCCAAGTGTACAATGAAACGACTCGCCTCGACCCATACCACGAGATTACGCACGTAGTTGCAGGCGAAGTCGGCGTGCCACCCGCCATGTTCAACGAGGGCCTCGCGACATGGATGGCAAAGGGACACGTCTGGAATGGCACCCCCGTGGACGTGACCGCAGCTCAGCTCTTGAAAGATGGCAGACTCACCCATCTGAAAACCCTGCTGATCCGCACGGAGTTTGGTTCCGAACCGGATGACGGCAAAATCGCCTACCCGCAAGCCTCCTCCTTCGTGGGCTATCTCGTTCAAGCCTTTGGCAAGGAGAAGTTCCTGGAACTCTACAAAACCCTGCAAAACGGCGACGACATTACTGCGCTCCAGGAAAACATAACGAGGATCGAGGAAATCTATGGCCTGCCCCTGGAAAAAATCGAAGCGGGCTGGCTCGATACACTGGAAATCAGAATGGAGACCGCCACCCGCAAGCCTTGATGCAACAAGGAGAGGGGCCTTCTCACTGCTTCGCCGTCACCCTCCTCTTCCCTGCTGTGTTTCTTCTGAGCACATCGCCGATGTCTCACTACCCTCGTGACACGCTCTACGAGAGGTTGTATACTTAGTGTAGAAATATGTCACGTGGGGCGCGCCCAATGTGCACAAGGGGGATTCGGTATGGCAGCCAACGCTACGCGATGGGGACGGAAGGCCAAGCGCGGGTGGATTATCCTGCGTATCGCCGTGCTGACGGTCGTGTTGGGGGCGATTGGCATCGTCGTGTCCGGGTGTCCGCCCGTAGTGCTGTACGGGCCTGTACCCGAGTACGGCGTGCAGCCGGCATACGGCGTCCCCGCAGTCTATTCCGTCGACCGCTAAACAATCTGCTCAACCTGTATCGGATAAACCGTGGTGGCGAACCCGGCAAAACTCCCGTTGCTCAAACGCAGCGCGCTGAACATCTTCAGGCGCTATCGCCGCGCCCAGACCGCCCTTCACGAGCTCACCTACTTGTTCTGGGAATGTACCTTGCGCTGCAACCTGTGCTGCCGCCATTGCGGCAGCGATTGCCGAATGGAAAGCGCCACGCAAGACATGCCGCTCACGGATTTCCTGCGCGTCTTGGATGAGATCAAGGAGCACCAGGACCCCGGGCGGATCACCATTGCCCTCACCGGCGGCGAACCGCTCATGCGCGAGGACCTCGAAGCGTGCGGTGCTGCGTTTCGCGACCGGGGTTTCGCGTGGGGCATGGTCTCCAATGGCTACAGTCTCACGCGCGAACATTTCGAGCGCCTGCTCCACTCGGGCTTGCGCTCTCTAACCATCAGCCTCGACGGCCTCGAGCAAAGCCACAATTGGCTGCGGCGGCGGCCCGACTCATTCCAGCGAGCCTTGGAGGCGATTAGGCTCCTTGGCCAAACGCCAAGCCTCACGTCCGACGTGGTTACGTGCGTGAATCAGATGAATTTTCGCGAGCTTGAGGACATCAAGCAGCTTCTACTAGAGCAGGGCGTCAGGAAATGGCGCCTGTTCACCATCTTTCCCAAGGGCCGCGCCGAAGACGACCCCCTCCTCGACATCTCCGGCAGCCAATTGCGCGACCTGCTCGACTTCATCCAGCGTACGCGGCAAGAAGGGAAGATCGCCGCCAGTTACTCGTGCGAGGGATTCCTGGGGGACTACGAAGGCAAGGTGCGCGACACCTTCTTCTGGTGCCGGGCGGGTATCAACGTGGGGTCGGTGCTGGCCGACGGGTCGATTTCCGCGTGCCCGAGTCTTCGCGGCGACTACATCCAAGGCAACATCTATCGCGACCAGTTCATGGATTGCTGGGAAAACCGCTTTCAGATCATGCGCGACCGCTCCTGGACCAAGACCGCCTGCTGCACCGATTGCGCCGCATACGCCTGGTGCGAGGGCAACGGCCTCCACCTCCGCGACCAAGCCAGTGGTCGACTACTCCGCTGTCACCTCAAGATGCTGGATGAAGCTGAATCGTAATCCGACGCGGTCACTCCCTGTCTTCCTCATGCGTCAGGGGAGACATTGCACCGTGACGAACGTGCAAAATGTGGACTGTATCAGCCTGGACCGTGAAGAGAATACGGTAGACGAAGCGCCTGCGGCCATGAAGAAGATGGCGGATCTCCTCATTAAATGCGCTGTTTTCAGGGGCAAGCGGACAACGCAATGGAGCCTCCTGAAGCGACTCGATAGCATCACGCACCTGCCAATACCAAGTACCTGCCGCCCATTCGGATCGTTGTGCAAGCCAGAGGGCAATCGCATCCAAGTCCTCGTCAGCGGCCTCTTCAATGTGCACTCGATACTTCATGGACGGCGCAAATAAGGGTGCTTCTCCTCCAGCGCGGCAAATACCTCGTCGGCCGGGCGTCCTCGCCCTGCCTTCATCGACTCAAGTCCACGCCGGACGCCTTCAATGGCTTGTATGCTCTCAATTTCATCCAAGAGCTTTTGGTAGTCGGCTGCGGTTTGCACCACGAGTTCTGCTTTGCCATTCACGGTAAGGACCAGCGGTCTGCCGTTCTCCCGCATGTCTTCCAGCAATTCAGAGCTTCGCCGCTTGAAATCGGTGAGTGACAGGATATCTTTGGAAATGTCCAGCATCGAGACCTCACATCTAATTCGAATCTTATTCATCACTGATTCAATGCTATCTTAAAGCCACTCGATCTGTCAATCTCTTAAGACCGAATTCCCCCATATCCATATGCCCCCACTTTGGAATTGGTTCAACCCTTTCCCACATCCCGAAACCACGTCACGAACTTGGCCAGACCTTCGCGCATGGTCGTCTTGGGGTCATAGCCGAGCATGGCCTTCGCCTTCGAGATGTCCGCGTAGGTGATTTCCATGTCGGCCCTGTCGAAGGGAAGCTGCTTAATCTTCGCGGGCTTGCCGAGGGCCTCGGAAAGGAGGTCGATCAGCTCCTTGAGGCTCGTTGTATGGCTTTCACCCAAGTTAAGTATTTCATACTCAATCGGCATATCGACCGCTTTGAGAACTCCGTCCAGAATGTCCTCAATGAAGGTGTAATCGCGCCGCGATGATCCATCCCCAAACATGGGGATCGGCTCATCTTTCTCGATGAGTCGTGCAAACTTGTGAATGGCCATTTCAGGCCGCTGCCTCGGCCCGTAGACGGTGAAGAATCGAAGTAGCGTGATCTTTTGCGAGTAAACGTGATTATACACGTGCCCCATGAGTTCGTTCATGCGCTTTGTCGCCGCGTACGGGCTCACCGGACGGTCCACGGACATGTCCTCCCGGAACGGTGTTTCCGTCAAACCGCCATAGACCGAGGAACTTGAGGCAAAGACAATGTGGGAAACCGGGTGTTTCCGGCAGGCGTCCAGGAGGTTCTGCGACCCGATGACGTTCACCGAATGGTAGAGGTTTGGATCTTCCAGCGACGGTCGCACTCCTGCCCGCGCCGCAAGGTGAACGACCACGTCGGGACGTTCCAGGTCGAACAGGGCGTCGAGCCGCTTCTCGTCACGGATGTCCAGGGTGTGAAGTGAGAAGCGGTCGCACGTCAGCGCCCCGGCCAAATTCCGGTGCTTCAACTTGGGGTCGTAAAACATGTCGAAGTTATCCAGGCCAATCACGCGGTCGCCCCGCGCCAAAAGGGCGTCCGTCACCGAGGACCCGATGAACCCTGCCGCACCCGTCACAACTACTTTCTTCATGGCTGCTCCCTTAGGACTTTGCCGCGCTACCCCGCGCAGTGAAAAGACTTACATACCCGTCGGCACTCGGCACAATCAAATCGCTCTTGCCATCGCCGTCCACGTCCGCCGGGATCGGCGCACCCACCGGCACCCCCGCCTCCAGCTTCCACACGACACGCGGCTTGCCGTCATCATCGCCCACCGCATAGACCTGACCGTGACTCGTTCCGAAGACAAACTCGAACCGTCCGTCACCGTCCATGTCGCACGCGGCCACGTCGCTGCATGTTGCCTCGACCGGAAGCTCCCAGCGGACTTTGCCGTCGTTCACGTTCACACAGGCAAACGACCCGTTCTGGCGGCCAAAGCCCATGAGCCAATCGCCATTCTCAAGCCGTAAAAATCCCTCTTCGGCGCCCCTTGCCTCACCCGGCTGAGGCAAGGTGTACCAGAGCGGCTCTGCCTTGATCGTCATAGCCCCCTGAAAGTAATGTCCGGCCACCAGGCAAACGATCGGGATTTCACCAGTACGTACAAGTATCGCCGGTAGCGTATACAATCCCTGACTCGGCTGCTTGAAAATATCAGGAGGGAAAGCCGGTCCAAGCAGAAACTCTCCCGTGCGTCCCGAGGCAATGCAGTAATAATCAGGATTGGTAAATACAACATCTTCAGCGCCGTCCGAATCGAAATCGAAGGCCGACGCCAAGTTAATCGTGGCTCCCCAATAGCGCTCCGAGCTGGGTACTTCGCCCTTTTCCCAAACGACTGAGCACGCCCGCCCTTCGGCCACCAAACTACGTCCCACTGGTGTTCCAAACCACATGTAAAGGTCGGAGGTCGCCGCGCCTGTAAAGCGGCCTGAGCGTACATAGGCTGGCCTTGCGTGCGGAAGTCCTGCTCGGTCCGGCACCGGAAGCAATGTTTCAAATAGCGTTTCATTATGTTTCGATGGCGTTTTAGCGGTTATTCTTGGTTCTCTAAGTGCAGACGCCTCAGTCGAAACAATTTCGTTCGTCCCGTCTCCATTCAAATCGACGATTACAGGCAGCGAACTAGACGTAACCTCAAACGACGGTCGAAATGCCCCTTCGTGCCAATCCAAGACAGTAACTTTGGGATCTTGATAGAGGACAACCTGGTTGTTTCCTTTGTGCAACAGGTCCGCGACCAAAATCTTGGGGACCACAGGACCTACCGTCGCAGGGACCGCACTGAAATCCGCCTCTACGGTGACCGGCTTCTTCCAAGGCACTAGGTCAACCGCTCCGTTCTCTCCAAACAACAAAGTAAATTGTTCTTCACCCCGCTCGACACGCAGCTCACCTGACTTGACTGGCTTGACTGCAATCAGGCTTTCCTCTTTCCATGTAAACGATAGCGAACCACCCTTGAAGGATAAGATCCGTGCTCCGTCCGTCTTGGATTGGGTTGGATCGACGCTCGCATTTGCTAGAACCTCGGCGCTCCCATCACCATCCAGGTCACCTGTTGCGACCGCAATCACCCCCGGCACCCGTTGCTTCAGTTCGCCTGTGACGGCGTCGTAGACGCGTAGAAGCCAAGCCGCTTCGTTCTCCGAATTGAACATAGACACGAGCACTTCGGGCTTGCCGTCCCCGTCGATGTCCGCCACAGGAGGCTCGGGCCACGTCGTCGCGACTTTGCCTGTTGTGACGCTTTCGGGCCATCCGTATCCCCATGCCTTCTCCAAGCGCCCCCCCTTGTTCAGGAGTGCTTCATGGTGCTGAGCAAAGTTAGCGATACAGAGGAAGTCCTCTTTCCCGTCCTTGTCCAAGTCCGTGAACGTGACCAGCCCATAGCTCCGGATGTTCGCGGGAGCGACGTCCCATTCCACGAAATGTTTTACGGTCCCGGTCAGGGCATCAAGAAACCACATCCGGCTGTGGCACTCCACGACCAGTTCCTTGACCCCGTCGCCATCGAGGTCGCTCTGTAGAAAACTCGGAAAGCAGGTGTACTTGTCGAAATCGTAGCGCCACCGCTGTTTCGGGGCCCGGTTCCCGGCTTCAAACTCAAACAGGGCGATGTAGCCGTTCTTTGGGTCGGGCGGATATCCGTGCATAATGACGACGATCTGCTCCCCTCGCGCCCCGGGCACATAGGCTCCTTGGTAGAGGTACCACGCATAGGACATGGGGTCCACGTCATAGCGCCAGAGCAACGCACCATCCGCGATGGATACGAGGGCTACAGCGGCAAAGGGTTCGGTAGGCCGTCCCGCCTTGAGCAACACCTCGACGGAGCCGTCGCCGTCCAGGTCTTCCGCTGCTGTGATTTCGCTGAAGTTCAGGCCCGCGGGATGCGACGCCCATCGAAGCTGCCCCGATTGTTCGTAGCATTGCAGGGACCCAGCCACGATGCAAAGGCCCACGACAGACCCGTCAGGCAGAGGCGCTCGGCGCACGGTGGGCTGGCTGCGCCCCAAATCATAGCGCCCTGCAAGCTTTGGCGGCTCGGTCATTTCGCCGGGCAACGGTTGCACAGCGGTCAAATGCGGATTCTGACGAGGCTCCGGCCAATCCCCCGGCGCGCAGAACGCACGGGCCGACATCAGCAACAGGCCCAGTACCAGTAGGCGATTCATAGCTTCCCCTGCTCCCGCCAGATGGCCTCTGTCCGCGCACGCCGGGTCTTCTGCCCCGCCTTCACGCGCTCGAACCAGGAGTTAATGTCATTGGAGTCTGGGAGCATGTGGGCCACGAAGGGCCTGAGCAGGTCGTCGCCCCAGCGGTCGTTGAACGAGTCGTACAA
Source organism: Candidatus Hydrogenedentales bacterium (assembly GCA_041859475.1). GTDB lineage: Bacteria > Hydrogenedentota > Hydrogenedentia > Hydrogenedentales > SLHB01 > JAIBAQ01. Next base: position 11,367 of record JBHEKO010000337.1, on the reverse strand, counting down.
CTGCACCAGCGTGCGGAGGCGCACCTCATCGGTAAGCGGACAATCTAGTTCCACGGCATCCAGGTCGATGAACGTAAACTGCTCGCCATTGCGCGTTAATATGTTCTTTCCGGCCAAATCCTTGTGAATCGCGCCGCTTGACGATAAACAATTGACCGTTTCGGCCAGCCGCTCCAGATAGCCTGCGACCTCTACGGCGCTAGCCCCTCGGGCAATCATCGCGTCCGCGAACGCCTCGACATCTACGTACCCGTCCAGGTAGCCGCAGATAAAGGCATGCCCCCAACACAGTCCAAACCGGCCAAATTCGACATAGGCGTACGCACGAGGAATGTTCACGCTCCGGCTCTCCAGATACCGGGCGGCGCTCCACACGTGGCGGTTGCGCCGTCGAAGCAGGGAATGTCGCAGCAGCGCCGCGAAGCCACGCTGCCGGCTTCGCTTCACGACCAGATCCCCGACGCGCTTGGTCTCGGACTTGTGGGAGGCTTTCAGCAAGACTCCGGGAGCCCGCAGGGCATCTATGACCGATTCCATTGGGAAGTCGTCCCGGCGGTACACGCGCATCGCCCCGATGCGCCCAACGCTCACCCCAATCATGGATACGTCAGGATGCATGGGAATGCTTGTGGCCGCGTGTCAAATCCGACAAAGCGCCCTTCACACGATAGATGCCGTCCAGCCAACTCGGAAACGACTGGATGCCGTAGCCGCTGCAGATCGTCTCAAACACGGAGCCGGGGATTCCATTCTTCTGAAGCGAACGCCGCAGCCGGAGGAGGTTGCATGCGCGCTGAAACTGGTTCAGATAGGAGAAGTGCCGGGCGTTGTCGAAGTCGATGACGTAGGCGTGCGCCTCCGATACCAGAATGTTTCGTGCGTTCAAATCGGCGTGGAACACGCCTTCGTCGTGCAGCGCCCGGATTGCCCGCCCTGCGGTCTTGAGGAGTGCCGATTCAAGGGCGCCTCTCTCTTTGAATGCCGAGATCAGGTCAATCGCATCGAGTTCGCGTGTCGCCAACGCCCCGCGAAGTATCGGCCCACGCCGCAGCCATAGCGCACCCAGAGGTTCCGGCACAGGGAGGCCTGCATCGAAGAGGAAATCGAGCATTCGCAATTCGCGCCGCGCTCGATTAACCAACAGGTACGACTCGCGTACAACGCGCCCCATGGCGCCGCCGCGGTGATAGGTCTTGAGAACGCCCCGGCCGCCGTCGAAGGCAAACCGCTCCACGGGCGCTCGTCCGCCACCCGTCTGGGCAACGCGCCCGGCGCTGTCCAGCAACACGGATTCAAGGCCCTCGCGCCACTCGGTGCGCACGAGCGCCGTTTTACCGCCGCGTCGAATTGTGCTATACGTTTCTAAAGCCATCGTTACTTAGGGGGTTGTTATGGCAATCATGCGGATACCCAGTCTGAGATTCAAACGACACATCATTTGCAGTCTCGTCTTCCTCGCCATTCCGATGCTTACCGAGTCCTCTTTTGCGTGGTGCCCCGCGGTCCACGCCTGGATCGCCGTTCAGGTCGCGGGCCGCGACGACGGGCGCATTGCCTATGGTGCCGTAGCGGGCGACGTCAACAACGCTGCGAGGAACACCGTGGCTTCGGAATTGCGCCAACTCTCTCACTATCGCTACGACCTGTTGGAACCCAGCCCCTTTGCAGACGGCTTCACCTTGCACAACGAGACGTGGGGTGCGGACGCGTATGCCCACGGCGCAGTCAATCCTGACACGCAGCAGTACATCAAAGGCTATATCCAATTGAAGTCGGAGCAACTCAGCGAGGAATTGGGCATCAGCGTGGGCGACGGGCACCTGCTCATGGAAATGGCCACTGACTTTGTTCTTCGGAAGTACGAGGGACCCCGGGCTGGCGGACGGATCTTTTTCGGGGCAATAATTTCCGGGCGCTATCCGAAGGAGGCGATGGTAGACGCGTTTGGCCAGCCCTTGGCCGATGCCACGCAACTATCCCTGGAAGATGCCGAAGAGGAAATCGGCAGGGCCGCTGCATTGATGCGTACGGGGGCTGCGCTCTACGGGAGCCAGTTTGCCATGTCGACGGCGTACTTGAACACGATGATCCCGTTGGGACTCAGCCTCGTACAAGGGACGGATTTCGCCACGGCCAGTCTGCGGTTCGCGCGAGCGGTGGAATTGTGCGACGACCTCGACGGCTTCCTCGACTACGTCGTTCCACGCGTGCATGATCATCTGTCGCCAGAATAATCTGCGTCGAAGCCTTTGACTGGCACGTTAGTTCTTCGCACCTACAAACGCTGACGAGACAACAGGAAAGGCGTGGCCATGACCGACTCTAAATCTTCGGAGACCTGTTGCGGAAGTCACTGCGGGTGCAACGTGGCGCGCCGCGATTTTCTGAAACTCGCGGGCGCAGCCGCCGTGGGAGCGCTGACTCCCTGGCGCACGGCGATGGCGGGCCCATTCTCGCCCGAGGATTTCGCTTCGCTGATCCCAGCAGATAAGAAGCTCGATCCTGCGTGGGTGGCATCGCTCACGGAGCGCGGCGAACCCGCGTGGCAACACGGAGAGGCCCTTCGTTTCATTGGAATGCCTGTCGGCGGTGTCTGCGCGGGGCAAGTGTATCTCGCCGGGGACGGGCGATTGTGGCTGTGGGACATTTTCAACCTGTACAGCACCGGCGTGGCGGGGCACGGCACCAACGGCGAACTTTACGTAAAACCGCTCGACCCCGTCGCACCGTTCGCGCAGGGATTCGCGCTTCGTGTGGACGATGGAAGCACAACACAAGTGCGCACGCTGGATCATAGTGGATTCCGCGATGTCGCCTTTCTTGGAGCCTATCCCGTCGGCAACGTCCAATACCGCGATGAAGCATCGCCAGTAGCCATCGATCTGGAAGCTTTCTCTCCGTTCATCCCGCTGAATACCGGCGACTCGTCGTTGCCCGCGACTATCATGTCGTTCACCGTTCGTAACACAAGCGCGAAGACCGTGACGGTTGACCTCGCGGGTTGGCTGGAGAATCCGGTCTGCATCAACAGCCGCACGTTTCAATCCGGCTTCCTGCACAATCGCATCGTGCGCGACAACGCTTCGGTATCGCTGCTGTGCACGGCCGCGCCACACGACAAAACGAAGAGGACAGAACGCGAAGACATCGCCTTTGAGGACTTTGAAGAGGGCCCCTACACCAATTGGGCAGTGACCGGCACGGCGTTTGGAGAGGAATCGATAGTCGCGTCCCAGATGCCCGCCTATCAGGGCGACGTAGGAGCGCATGGTAGACGCCTCGTCAATACGCACAATACGCGCGGCGGAGGTTCCGTGCAAGACGGCGACGCACACGTCGGCACACTAACAAGCAAGCCTTTCATCATCGAGCGGAAGTTCATCAACCTGCTTCTAGGTGGGGGCAATCATCCCGGTGAGACCTGCATCAATCTGCTGATTGACGGCAACGCCGTTCGCTCGGCAACAGGCCGCAACGATAACAAACTTGCTCCGCACAGTTGGGGCGTAGCGGACCTCGAAGGCAAGACTGCACAGATTCAGATTGTCGACGCGTTTACAGGGGGATGGGGCAATATCGGAATCGACGACATCGTGTTCAGCGATCAGTCCGGGCAACGTATCGGTCCGCTGCAAGAGGCAAACGATTTTGGAACCATGGGATTGACACTGCTTGGAGCGTCCGATCGGCACAGAGAGTCCACTTTTGTGCGCGACTTCGCGGGAGCCGAATCGGTGTTCCGTGCCTTGGCGAAACGCGGGAAATCCAAAGTCCAAAAACCGTTTGCAGAGAAGCCGGCCGGGGCGCTCTCCGAAACAGTAGAACTCGCGCCCGGCGCGGAAGCGATCATCCGCTTCGCAATCACGTGGCATTTCCCGAATCTCTCCTTGCGTCCGTTCAAGCAGCCCACGGGCCGCCACTATGCACAGCGCTTCTCCTCCGCTCAGGACGTTGCAGCCTATCTCGCCGCCAACTACGACCGGCTCGCGGACGAAACGCGGCGCTGGCGCGAAACGTGGTACGACAGCACGCTGCCGTATTGGTTTCTCGACCGCACCTTTGCCAACACTTCGACCCTCGCCACTTCGACTGCATTTCGCTTCGCCGACGGACGCTTCTACGGGTGGGAGGGCGTCGGCTGTTGCGAGGGTACCTGCACGCACGTGTGGCATTACGCCCAGGCGGTTGCGCGTATCTTTCCCGAACTCGAACGCGACACGCGCGAGCGCGTGGACTTCGGCCTGTCGTTCAACGAGAAGACCGGCGGCATTGCGCACCGGGGCGAGTTCAATGCGAATCCCGCGGACGATGGCCAGGAAGGCACGATCCTGCGGGCGTATCGCGAGCACCAGATGTGCGCGGACCGCGTCTTTCTCGAACGCAATTGGCCGCGCATCAAGAAGGCCGTACAATACCTAATCGACAAGGACGGCAACGCGGATGGCGTCATCGAAGGGCCACAACCCAATACGCTCGATGCGGATTGGTTTGGCCATGTGCCGTGGCTGATTTCGCTGTATCTCGCGGCGCTTCGCGCAGGCGAGGCCATGGCGATAGAGATGAACGACGCCGATTTCGCAAGCACGGCCAAAGCGATCCGGGAACGCGGGGCGGAACGTCTCGTGCGCGAGCTGTTCAACGGTGAGTACTTCATCCAACAGATCGACCCCGCACATGCCGACGCCGTGGGCGTGGGCACGGGCTGCCATATCGACCAAGTCCTCGGGCAGAGCTGGGCATTCCAGGTGGGCCTAGGCCGTTTGCAGGACGAGGCGGCCACGCGTAGCGCGTTGCAGGCGCTCTATCGCTACAACTTCGCGCCCAACGTCGGCCCGTACAAAAAGGCCTATCCCAAAGGCAGGCCCTACGCGCTCGCGGGAGACGGCGGCCTGCTCATGTGCACGTGGCCCAAAGGCGGACGCCTCGAATCTTGGGACGCGGGCGGTGTTGCCGGATACTTCAACGAGTGCATGAGCGGTTTCGAGCATCAAGTGGCCGGGCACATGATCTGGGAAGGGATGCTGCAAGAAGGCCTCGCCATCTGCCGCGCCATCCACGACCGGTATCACCCGCGCTTGCGCAATCCGTACAACGAGATTGAGTGCAGCGACCATTACGCGCGCGCCATGGCCAGCTACGGCGTCTTTCTTGCTGCGTGTGGCTTCGAGTACCACGGGCCGCAAGGGCATATCGGTTTTGCGCCCAAGGTGTCGCCCGAGAACTTCCGAGCGCCGTTCACCACCGCCGAGGGATGGGGCACGTTTGCGCGAACCCACGAGGGCAGCGGTATGCGCGCAACGATTGCCGTCCAGTGGGGCCGCCTGCGCCTTCGCACGGTATCGCTCGCCGGTCCAGACAGCCTAGCGGCAACGAATGCCCGTGTTTCGCTTGCGGACAAGGTTCTCTCCGCGAATCTGCAATTCGCTGGCAACCGCGTGACAATCACGTTGGACGCCGAAGTCACAATTGAGCGGGGGCAAACCCTGTCCATCGAATTGACGTAGACGGCCGAGTAGGTAGGGACGTTTCGCCGAAACGTCCGCGGGTACCGTAGACTGCTGCGTAAGGCGAAGAGGCGCTTTCGGCGAAAGCGCCCTACCTCATTGGCAGTTGCTGGTGGGGTTGCCCTTCGTCTTGCCCCTTGAATCCAGCGCTCTCAGCGCACCATACTTTCGCCCAATCTTGGACTGCGCTGGTTGTCCCGTCCACAAACTCGAAGCATGTACTGTGCGGAATTCGGCGGCCTCTACAAACCGGGAATTGACAAATGCCGGAAGACAAGTCCCCTACACGCATTGCCTCCATCGACCAGTACCGAGGATACGCCATTTTCGGCATGATCTTCGTAAACTTCCTCGGTCAATTCGATTCCATGCCGTGGACGTTCAAGCACCACCACTATGACATGAGCTACGCCGACACCATTGCGCCTCTGTTCATGTTCGTCGTGGGTATGGGGATGCGGTTGTCACTCCAGCGGCGCGCCGCAAAGGACGGCTTCGCCTCCGCGCATCTTGCCGCACTTCGGCGTTACCTAACGCTCATCGGCGTCGGCATCGTGCTCTATGGCCCCTCGCTCGACAACTGGCGGTATTGGTGGGACGCGCTAGTCGACATCGGTTTCGCGGGCATTCTGGCGCTGCCGTTTCTTACGCGCTCCACCACAATGCGTACGGTCGCCGCTTTCGGCTACGTCATTCTATTTCAGATCCTCTTCATGACAACGGGCTACGAAGCATGGACGATGAAGCGAAGCATCGACGGCGGACCGCTGGGGCCCTTGAGCTGGGTGTTCATGCTGCTGCTTGGGACAATCGCATACGACCTTATCGCAACCGGCAACCGCAAACGCATTGTGTGGGGTTGCATCGGATGGGGCATCGCTCTCTGCGCGCTCGGTTGGGCGCTTCGCCTCGAATGGCCCGGTGTCAAAGCGGAGTGGCCTTTCACGCAGCGCGGCATGAGCATCCCCTATCCGCTTTACTCGACGGGCCTTTGCTTTCTTATGTATCTTCCCTTCCACTTCATCTGCGACGTGCAAGGTTGGAGACTCCCCCACTTGACCGCCCTCGGCATGAACCCGCTCGTCATCTACATTGTCCAACAGGCGCTCGGGGACATGCATAAGTCCTTCATCGTGAGTGAGGAGAGCGGCCCGGCCATGGCCGTACTCGGCTTCGCCGCATTCTATCTTTCGTGCTACGCCGTCGCGTGGCGTCTGCAAAAGGACAAGATCGTAATTAAGCTGTGAGGTTGCCCGACCAGGGCGCTGCAGTTCGACTACTGCTTCTTCTGAACGTGAATCAGTGCCGAGCCGGGCTGATCGGCGATCGCAATTGAATACCCGATACCCATTAGTTCGCCTCCAGTCTTGTCGACGGCGGTCTGCGTGTCGAGGTCGGTCACCGTGTAGACCGCATCCGGTTCCAGACCACGAAGCTTAACCTCCAACGCATCGGCTTGAGCGCGTTTTCGGCGAAAAGCCTGGATCATTCCATCGCCCTGTTCCGGCCGGTTAAACTGCCAGGCCAGCCAGTGACTCTCGTCCAAACTGTATGGAGTCAGCGGATAGTAGTCGCCCAGGTAACAGTCTGCCACTTGACGCCACTGGGCGATCATCGTGCGATAGAGGTCCCAATCCATGTCGGGCTTGCGGGCGTCGCAGATGAGGCCGAGCGCAGGCGTCATGTAGCTGCGGATCGAATAGACGGTGTGCACCGGGTTAACGTACACGCCCTCTCCGTAGAATGGGAACCACGATGCAATGCCGTAGGTGTGCCCTTGGTTGCCAATGGCCCATTGTGGGTGCCCCTCGAATTGCTGGTAGTCGCTGCGCAGCAACGGAATCGATCGGCGCAGTGTCTCAATGTCGTTACGACGACCGCCACCGGCACAGGAATCGATTGGCAGACCCGGATGCCGCCGCAACAACTCGTCCCAGAAGGCCAAGTATCCCTGAACGTGAAGATTCTCAGTAATTCCCAGCCGGTCCGGGGCATCGTTGCTTCTCCAGTAGTTCAACGGACTCAGGTTCATGTCCTGTCGATAGAAATCGATGCCCTCTTCGCGAATCGTACGGTCGATGTGATCGGTCATCCACGCGCGCGCTTTGGGATCGCCCATCCATAAGAGTTGAAGACCATTCGGCTCAGGCGGCACGCAATCGAGCATAGCCTGAGGATTGCTCTTCGCCGACAGGCTCCACGGGTACGCCGACTCGGGTTCGAACCATACGATGAAGCCCATCTTTCGCTCGTGGACATAGTCGCTGATTGCCTTCAAGCCATTGGGAAAACGGTCCTTGGCAACCACCCACTCCCCCTGGCCGCCGGGGAACCAGCCGGCATCCAGCCACCAGTAATCGAGTTGAATGCCCTGCTTGGTGAGAGCGTCGATAAACGTCTTCTCTCCCTCTTCCGTATTCTTGGCCCAACCGTAGAAGGCGTAGTCGCAAAACGAAAGCAAGGGGCGCAACGGCTTACCCTCCGGGCGCGGCGAATTGTGCACAAGCATCCAACGCCGCCAGAGGTTCTGTGACCTGGCGACGTCATCCCCTTTCCAGAACATCAGCGCGATCAGGGGTGTACGGATCTCTTCGCCAGGCTCCAGGGAAAACCGCGTGAGTTCCTGGCCCGCCGTAACCTGCAATCCTCGATCCGCCCGATGCCAAAACGTCGTGGACCACTGACCAGGCCAACCAACCGCCAGCAACATGCCTCCGCCACCGGGCATCCCCAGATTGAAGTACGGAAACGCGGTATCGCACGGACGCCCGCCGGTCGGCGCGAAGATGTTCTTGGTGTTGGGCCATAGCGCAATCTCGTAGGGCGCGTAGCTGTCGGCAACATTGTTGTCGCCTTTGTTGCCACGGAGAACGAAGTCGCCCGTGTCGCTCCCCGCAAACGCGACGTCGAGTCCTTGCAGATTCTCGATCAGCGGCGTCTTATCCGGTCCGGCATTCTTGAGATAGACCGTCCATTCGACGACTGGGAAATCAGCGTACGCCACTGCCACCCAACGCACCTGCAACTTGGTCGCGAGGTCATCGAACGTCAGGACATACTCGGTCCGTTGCTCGTCGAGTTGCTTACTTGATCGCTGGAACGGCCATACCTTGAGCAGTTCACCGGAGGGCTTTCCACCATAGGAGAATGAGAAGCCAAGGTCGAAGGCCTTCGGATCGGATGCACCGTCAAACCGCGCTGCCCAACGTTTCGCCTCGGCCTTCTCGTCGGACGTAGGAGTTGGCCCTTCAGCGAGGAGGGTGGGGGCAAATCCAGCTATCAAGAGTGTTGCGAGGAAGGTCAATCGCTTCATGGAACAGACTCCTAGTGCGAAAACGCCGCCAAGTCAACGCAACGCACGCTTCGTTCTGCACAAATTGCCGGCTTCAAGCGTGATTTCCCGTCCAATCCGTCTGCGCGAGCAAGTATTCTCCCGCATTACTCACCAGTCAATCCCTATGTCCGGTCCATATCTGGAGACCGATTATGGGACACAGCGGCGCACGCCGAAAACTTGACTGGTACTCCGTCTGTTGACACACTGAACTCACAGGGGGACGTGTGCGAAAGCACGCAATCCAAGGGCCTTTTCTGCCCAGGGCAACGCTCGTCCTTCAGTCTGCACGCTGATGCATGCGTGCAGGAAAGCACTTTGATACGTGTTAGCAGTAAGGATGTGCCCATGTCGTTGCTCTCTGCCTTTTCCATCTTTGTCCTTGCGGGCTACGGGGCCGCCTCGGCCGAGTGCGGCGCGACGCCGCTCCCGCTGCCGTACGCCGGGTTGGCGAATACGCCGGGCAATGCGTTCATGAATAGCTTTGTCCCCGATCTGGGCGCGATGGCCTCGACTGAGCTGGTGCACACCGACCCGGCCAGCGGCCTTGCCACACGGCAGCGCCAGCGCTGGATTCCCGAACACAAGGCATTGGTGATTGAAGGAACGCTCGCGAATCCGACGGCTGCGCCCGTTACGTCAGGAAGCGTGAGGCTCGTTCAATGGAGGTTCCGTATCTTCGACAGACAGGACGGCGGACGCTACCGTCCGTTGGCGTCCAGCGCGGAGGTTTGGTACGGCTCGAATTTCTGGACGGGTCCGGATTGGACGCGCGTCGGCAAGGATTGGCAGCACTCCGGCGAGAACACGCCCAGCGTACGCCGGTTCACGACCCCTCGCGATGGACATCTCACCATCTCGGGCCGCGTCTTCAAAGCGGACACGAACAATGGTGGCGGCGACGGCGTGCGGTTGGAGATTCGCCACGGACGCGACACGGTGTGGTCCGCCGAGATCAATGGAGATGACGCCCAGGGTGTCGAGCCGAACTTGACGCTGGACGTCCGCAAGGACGACGCGCTCCGTTTCGTCGTCCATAAGCGCGGCCACATCGCCTGCGACACAACCCGTTGGGACCCCATCGTTTCATACGACGACGGCGAACGATACGTGGCCTCGGAAGGCTTCTCCACAGGCGACGCAGCCCCGAAGTGCTGGGGGTACGAGATGGAGACAGACCCCAATGAAGCCGCGGGGCTCCCCCGCGTCCATGCGTTTGGCCGCGACACCGCCTTACGCGACGCCACGACGGTTCCGGGAACGCCGGTTGTCATAACGGGCGACACCGCGTTGCCGCTGATGGTGATTGCGGACGGCTCGGACAAGAGCGGCATGGTGCTGGCATTGACGGAGCCAAGTCCGTGGAAGTTCTCCGCCGAGTTGACCGATGAGGGAATGCTGACCATCGCGCTCGACGCCGGAGACGCGACCTCCCCCCCGGGACCGCCGAACTCCGGTTCGGCCTCTTCCTCGCCCCCGGGACCGCCGAACTCCGGTTCGGCCTCTTCCTCGTCCCCATCCTTAAATCCAGGCGACTCCCTCCCGCTCCCTCGCATCGTCGTGATGGCGTACGAAGGCACTTGGACAAAGGGCTTCGCGAAGGCGCAGGCGCTTCTGGATTCAACCACCGCGGACGTGTGCATCGACGAACTGCGCGGGTGCCTCGCGTTGGCGCGCGACGGTGCCGCCCTGGATCTGTGGGCCATGGTCCAAGCCGACTGGCATCTGCAAGACAAGCTGACGGATTCCGTGGACTCCTACGCCGCGACTACGGCAAAACATATCGAGAAGACGCGTCACCTTGTGGCGGACTTGCGCGCGGGCCAGCCCGCCGAGTTCTTGGCCGCGGAATCGCAACGGCTCGACCAACTCACACCCGTTGCGAGCGCAGTGCACACCATCGAAGAATGGCGTTCCGTCTATCTTCAGATACGCGCGCTGAAACGCGACATCGCGTTGGCAAACCCCTTGCTGAACTTCGACCAACTGCTCTTCTGCAAACGCGTGCCCACGTCGTACAGCCATCTCGTCATGCAGTATTACGGGTGGCGCGCGCGTCCCGGAGGCGGACTGTTCGTGCTGGATCGTCCCGGGCATTCGATCAAAACACGCGCCGTGTTTGAGGGACGTTTCACGAAGGGCAACGTGCTTGAGCCGCGCCTGTCGTACGATGGCAAGCGCATCGTGTTCTCCTACGTCGAATGTACCGGAAAGAACACCGACTACAACGCGCTCAACAACGACGTCGACGAAGACTTCTACCACGTCTGGGAAGCAAACGTAGATGGCACCGGGCTACACCAAATTACCGCCGGTCCCTACGACGACGTGATGCCCACCTACTTGCCCGACGGCGGCATCGCGTTCTGTTCGACCCGCCGCAAAGGATACGCGCGGTGCTTCGGTGCGCAGTTCAGTCCGCGTTGGCACGTCTACACGCTCCACCGCATGAACGGCGACGGCACAGACATCCGCACGCTTTCCTTCCACGACACGAACGAGTGGTTTCCCGCCGTATCGAACACGGGC
>JBHEKO010000223.1:0-2796 GCA_041859475.1 Candidatus Hydrogenedentales bacterium | reverse complement strand
CGGCTCAACCCAATCACGTAAATCTAACGGGAACAATAACGGCGTGTCTCGCTCTATCGGTACGAATCGTGTGCTCATGCACCTTATGTACAAAACTATCTTCAAACTGTCAAGTACAAAGTCCGACAGACTCGATCGGTCTTATGAGGTTTTGCGCCTTATAGAGGTTGTGGGAGATTTTCAGCAGGGGGATCTTCTCTTGCCCCATTCAGCTTCTTCTACTTCTTCGCCGGTTCAACGCGATACCACCGCTCCTGCGCGCGGAAGATCACCGGTTTGTCGAAGGCGAGTACGTCTTTGAGCGCGGGCTCCTTCTCGGCCAACTGCTTCGCGACATCCGACGCCCTATCGAGCATCACCACCGCCTCGTCCTTATACCCGCTCTGACGCCAGACTCCGTCACGAAGCTCGAACACCCGCTCGCCGAGGATTCGCTTGGTGTCGGGCAATGCCTTTTCGTCCGCCGTCGAACTACTGGGAAGCGTGACGCCAAGTTGAATCTCGCCGCCGACCTGAACCTTCTGCAAGCCATCTACCGCCGCACCTCCGTCTTCCACAACGGCTTGAGCCGGAGCGGGCATGGGGGCATCGGACGGCGCGGCTGTCGCTTCCGTTTGTGGCGTGCTCCCGGCCTCCCTCTTCTCAATGTGCGCGCGATACAGCCAATTGCTGTCTTCCTTCACGCCATCGCCATTGATGTCCATTTCCGCGGACACAAGTGGCGGCGGCGTCTCCGCGACAGCAGCAGGGGACGCCGGGGCTGGAGCGGCCATTGCCGGTGCAGGCGCCGCGGCGTCGGCTACGCTCAGTTGTGAGGCCGGCGGCTCGGAAGCGGCAACTTCTGCAGGAGCCGTTGTGGGTCCCGCTGCAGGCCGGCCCCGCGTCTTCTTGGCGTCTAACTCTCTCGACTCGAAAGCATGCGAGGATTCCTCGGGAACACCAGAGTATTCAAGCGACTCGCTTTCCTTCCGAGAACCTACGCCCTTACTTTCTTCTTTCGTTAATTCATGTCGTGCAGGGGCTGGGCGGTTGGTCGCCATGCCGGACTGTCGAATCGCCGATCCCTCCGGCAACTGTTTGCCCGTTTGCATACTCGCGCGAATACGTTCAACCTCCAGCGAGGCGCCGCCCAAGTTACCTGTTTGCCCTGCAACCGGTTGAGGAGCGGCAGGTCTTGCTGCGGGCGCTGACCCGGCAGCACCGCCCATGGAGCTTCCCCGACGGCTGGATGCAGCCGATCCGCCTCTGTCGAACTGGAAATCATCGAAGTGGCCGAGCTGTTCCTTGGTTTCCTCTGGGGCCTCGGCGGCAGGCATCTCCGGGGAAGCATCACTCACGACCACTTGTTTTTGTGCCATGATGTCTGCCGCCTGGGTTGCTTGCGGCGAATACCTGGCCGATGCCATATCGAATTGTGTGCGGGACGGCCGATACTGGACCATGACGACTCCGGCCACCAGCACCAGAACCGCGGCAGCGGCGGCGATGCTCAGCACGCGACGGCGGGTCAGCACGGCCGCGGGGAAGCGCAACACATTGGGACGCAGCTTCGCACGCACGCCCGCCTCGAACTCCTTCGGGGCATGCACCGGCGGCATACGCCGGAACAACTCATCCACGCGCTTGAGGCTGTGCAACTCGCGCAGGAGTTCGGCGTCCTGAGCCAGATCGGCCTCGATGGCGGCGCGCTCGTCGGGCGAGAGCTCGTCGTCGAGGATGGGCGAAAACTGTTCTCTGATTTCTTCGCGGTCCATAGTGTGTAGCCGTTGGGACGCGCCAGGCGCGCTGTCCGTCAGATCAACGATAACTCCTTTAGCCGGTCCCGCAGTTTCACGCGGGCCATGTTGAGGCGCGATTTCACCGTGTTCACGGGACATCCCATCGATTCGGCAATCTCCTCATAACTGAGGTCGTCGAAGGTGCGCAATACGAAGGTCATCCGGTAATGCTCCGGCAATTCGTTCAACACCTGCTGCAACACCGCCTCCATTTCCGACGTCATGGCGTTGTCCCGCGGGTTACTGCCGGAAGGCCGGCCCGCTTCCGCCGCGCCCGGAGCTTGCTCCTGCAACGCCTCCAGCGACGTGCCCATGTTGCGGCCACGGCGTCCGGAATCGCGCAGGCGGTTCCGGGCGAGGTTCGCCGCGATGCTGTACAACCACGTGTACACCTGGGCCGCGCCGCGGTATCCGTTGATGCTGCGATACGCATGTACGAACACCTCTTGGCTGATGTCCAACGCATCTTCCCGATTCCCGACAAAGCGGTACACCACGGCATAGACGCGGTCCTTGTATCGGCGGACCAGTTCGTCGAAGGCCGTGCTGTCGCCATGGCGACAGGCCTCGACCAGGCGTGTGTCGTCGTGGCTGCGCGCTTCTTTCAGCAGCACCACCGCTAGCGTTCGCTCCTGCGTCCTTGTGGGACGCATCGTTGTCGGTTACGTTCGATTAGACACCGGAAAGAGGTCCGATGTTCGCAGCATTCCCGGAGGACGAAAGGCCGCCCTGGGGGAGACGGTTTAGTGTAGCACGGGGAGGCGGGAGGAGGGGAGACGGGGGGTAGGGGTTTAGGAGTCAGTAGTCAGGAGTCAGGAGTCAGGAGTGGCGCGATCAGGACATGGGTTACAAATTAGGTTCAGGACATAGGTAACATTTGTCCAGAATTTACTTCCCTCATTGAACGAAAAGGAACGGAGCGCCGATGGGGTACAACCGCTCCCTTCCGCTCGTTTGTTGGGTGATTTGAATGTATCACGGATGTCACGCCGAGACAAGCGCTGCTATTGAACGGCGT
>JBHEKO010000466.1:0-2506 GCA_041859475.1 Candidatus Hydrogenedentales bacterium | reverse complement strand
AGGACACGATGCGGGCCGTGAACGAGGCCTTCACCATCTTGAAACGCTCACGCTCGGCTCGACGGTAGCCAGCGAAATGCCGTAGAAAACCATGGAGTCTGCAACCATGCCCACGAAACGCCGCGCACTGCGCTGGCTCGAGCTCGTCGCCGTGCTCACCGTGCTAATTGTCGCCACGATCCTCGCCCTCCCATTCCTCAAATACAACTTCGCCCCCGATCTGCCAACTACCTGCATTGGGAACCTTCAGCAATGGGCAACAGTACTGAGCATGTACCGCTCGGAGAACAATCACACGATGCCCCCCGTGCAGGGATTTCAGCCGTTCGGACCCGCTGAGAATGCAAAAGGCTGTCTGAACGTGCACGATGAATTTTCCTTCAGTCCCGACTTGGCACTCATTATTCCGGAGTATGCAACCAATCCCCTCTTCTTAGCCTGCCCCGACAGCCCATATATTCAGCCCCCCAAGAAACTTGGGCCCCTAGTGACAAAACCGTGGCGTCCGAACGAACAAGCGTTCGGCGTTCTCGAAAGCGAAAGCCTCTTCTCCTGCGATTACGCTGGGGCTATCACGAATGCCGATGCCTGTTACACCTACCTCGGATGGAGAATCGAAGCCAACAATCCTTCCGACCCCTATATCGATGCGCAGAAGGCAACCCAGCTCAACCTTCCTTCAACCGGGCCAGCCAGCGTCGTAGGACTCTTGACCTTTATGAGCGTGCCTGAAGGCGGCACGTATCTGGACGTTCAGAAGCGCCGGGAAGAATCCTTTGATATACGAATCCCATTTCGTGGGCTTGGGCTGCAATTTGCAAGCCAGGCAGGTAGCGCAAGAACCACCGCGCTACTGCGCATGTACATGGGCTTTCTGTTTGGCGAGCGCATAGACTCCGAGGGCAAAGCACTTGAAGCCAACAAGATCTCCGAACAACCGCCCGACCGTCCTTACTATGCAACCACGCCGGTGATGTGGGACACCATCTACCAAGATTCCAGCGGAGCCCCCCGCTTTACGCACAATTCCCCTGCCGGTTTGAATGTTCTCTACATGGACGGCCACGTAGAGTTTCAGAAGTATCCAGGTCCTTTCCCGGCGTCAGAAGCCTTTGCAACCATGAAAGCAGTGCCTCCGCAATGAGTACGTCCCAGCGGCCCCTCTCCAAACTTCGCGCCTTTCTTCTCGACATGGACGGGACCATCTACCTCGGTCCGCACCCCATTCCGGGGTCGTCGCAATTTGTTTCCTATCTGCGCACGTCGGGAAGACGATGCCTCTTTTTCACGAACAACAGCTCCGCGGACACGAGCAATTACGTACGCAAACTGGCATCGATGGGCATCGAAGCGACAACCGAAGACATTCTCACCTCGGGAGAAGCCACGGCACGATACCTAATGACGGATACTTCCCATCGCAGTGTGTTCGTCGCCGGAACACCCTCCCTCGAAGCCGAGTTCGAAGCAGCTGGCCTATCCGTCAATACGGACGAACCTGAGGCCGTTGTCCTTGGTTTCGACAAGACGCTCACGTATGCAAAGCTCGAACGCGCATGCCTGCTGTTGCGCGCGGGCTTGCCCTACTTCGCCACAAATCCCGACAAAGTCTGTCCCACGGAGTACGGCTATATCCCCGATTGCGGTTCCATGGCGGCCCTGCTCTATGAGTCTACGGGCCGAAACCCAAAATACATCGGCAAGCCCAATCCCGAAATGGTCCGCATGGGGCTGGAAAAGATCGGAGCTGCGCCCGAAGAGACCGCCATGGTAGGCGACCGCCTCTACACCGACATGCAGATGGCCTATGACTCGGGCATCACCTCCATTCTCGTCTTGAGTGGAGAGACAAAGGCGGCGGATATCCCGCATGGTTCACGATCCCCAGACCACGTCTTTGGCTCCGTCGCCGAAATCGAAGTAGCTCTTCGAAAAGGCGACCTAGCCTTGCGCTGATTCGTCTAAATGCTGGCCGATTGAAGTTATTCCAACCGCGGAGGATGCCTCATGAATCGCAACCGAGCGCTTCTCGCCCTTACGGCTTGCCTGCTTCTTGTGATGCCCGTGGTTGCCGCGCAATCCCAATCCACCTACCTCGTGCGCGATGGGCAAGCCAGAATCTTCATCGCCGTTCAACCGAACTCGGATTCGCGCATTCACGCCGCCGCTACCGACCTCATCGAAATCATCCAGCGCGCAACGGGTACGACACTGACAACCGAAGCCGCAGACGGCCTGATTCCCCTGCACATCGGACAAGCCGTAGACTTTTCTCCGCCACCGTTTCCGGTACCTGCACTCGAAGAAGAGGAGTTCATCCTCAACGTGGCCGCCGATGCCATTTGGATCGTCGGCGGAAGTCCGCTCGGAACGCAGCACGGCGTTTATACGCTACTGCGCGAGCTCGGATGCCGTTGGGTGATGCCCGGCGATATCGGCGAATGCCTGCCGCAAACCAAGACTCTTGCATTGTCCCTTCAAGAGAAAAGGGAGAAGCCGGATTTTC
>JBHEKO010000026.1:0-2557 GCA_041859475.1 Candidatus Hydrogenedentales bacterium | reverse complement strand
AATCATCATGCACCACACGATGTCGCAACCCGATAATCTTCTTCCATGGGATTCTGGGCGTACCCGTCTTGAAATGACTGGGTAGCCGGTTTGCGGCCTCTCCAATGATCTCAACGTTACGCACCACCGCATCAACGGACTTCTCATCGGCAGAGAAAGAGTCTTCCGAGTGTCCTGAAGTGTACCGCTCTATCTTTGCGATAGCTTCGAGAATGTCCGCGACCAAAACCGGAAGAGAGCGGTCAGACATCGATCAAGTCGGGCTCGATATGAACCCAGTTTCTCGGTTTGACGGCACGGGTTGAGACCAAGTCCACGCGCGTGCCCAGCGCAGATTCCAGTTCGTCAGCCAATGTCACAAAATCAAGGCCTATCGAGGGGTCTACATCGACGAGGATATCGATATCGCTATCATCGCGCTGGTCTCCACGCGCAAAGGATCCAAACAACGCCAGCCGGCGAACTTTGAATCGCCGTTCCAATTCCGGCTTCTTGCCTTGAAGCAGGGCTACTATCTCCGATGCCGTTTTCATTACCATCTCCGATGATGTCCGGATTCTGTTCACCGGTACCAGCTTACAACAGGCGACAGAGCGGCACAAGAAATCGGCCGTATCCTTGGATTCACATACTCCGGAGCAAGGCTCTGATGAGTGTCTCTATGTGCTCTTCTGTCCCACGTGTTATTGTGAAACAGGAAATGGAGGGGGATTCTCATGACTACACTTGCACTCCTTTTCGGACTTTCCGCCGCGTTGGCGGCAGGCGACACCGAGCAGACGTCCTCCGATGTCGACCAGGTCGTCGTCGTCTTCAAAACCCATTATGACATTGGCTACACGGACCTCGCGTCGAAGGTGGTCGAGACGTATCGCACGACGATGATCGACAAGGCGCTGGACGTGGCCGATCAAAGCCGCGCATTGCCTCGCGACCAGCGGTTTGTCTGGACGATCCCGGGGTGGCCGATGGCGAAGATCCTCGAGGAGCCGCAGGACGCTACGCGGCGCGCGCGCGTGATCGATGCGCTGAAGCACGGCAGCTTCATCACGCATGCGCTTCCCTTCACGACACACACGGAGTCGCTCGAACTCGAAGACCTCGTGCGCGGGCTGGAGTTTTCGTCGCGAGCCGCGCGCATAGGGGGTCTGCCGTTGCCGCGCGATGCGAAGATGACGGACGTGCCGTCGCATTCGTGGGTCATGCCGACCCTGTTGAAACACGCGGGCGTCGAGTTCATCCACACGGGCTGCAATTCCGCCAGCCGCGGCCCCGAGTTGCCGCCGGTCTTCTGGTGGGAAGGACCCGACGGTTCGCGCGTTCTCGCCATGTATTCGGTCGAGTACGGCACGGGCCTTGTCCCGCCGAAAGGCTGGCCGTATCGCACATGGCTTGCGCTTATTCACACCGGGGACAACCAGGGACCGCCCAATCCGGACCAGATCACGGGGCTTGTGGACGAGGCGAAACAGAAGTTGCCGGGTGTGAAGGTGAGGTTCGGGCGTTTGAGCGACTTCGCCGATGCGTTGCTCAAGGAGAAGGCGGAGATCCTCGTGATTCGCGGCGACCTGCCCGACACGTGGATTCACGGCGTGATGTCGATGCCCATCGAGAGCGGGATCGCGCGCCGCGTACGGCCGCAGCTTGCCACCGTAGAGACGTTGGACACGCTGCTCGGGTTGTGGGGCATCAAGCAGACGAACATCTCCGGCGATGTCGCAAAGGCCTATGAGCAGAGCCTCCTTTTCGGCGAACACACCTGGGGCTTCGATGCGAAACGTTTTCCGCGTCTCTACGGTGACGCGTGGAAACAGAAGTACGCGGAGGGGGCCTACGTCGACCTGGAGGCGTCGTGGCAAGAGAAGGGCAGCTACGTCTACACGATGCAGGACCTCGTGAAGCCTGAGCTTGCGCAGCGCTTGGACGCGTTGGCCAGGGAGGTCAAGAACGACGCGCCGCGAATCGTCGTGTTCAATCCGCTGACGTGGCCGCGCGACGGCGAGGTGTCCCTCACGCTGGCCATGAAGCCCGAAGGGCGTTTGATCGACGCTGAAACCGGGGAGGAGATGCCCCGCGCGGTTATGGGGTCATCCGTCCGCTTTCTCGCGCGCAATGTGCCGGCTACGGGCTATCGCACGTACGTGTTCGACGCGAGCACGCGGGCGATATCCACGAGCATGGGCGTCGATGAATCCGTGAACTGCATTGAGAACGGCCTGCTGCGAGTCACGCTCGATCCGAAACGCGGATGCATCGGGTCGCTGGTGGACACGGCGACGGGCCGCGAACTGGTGGACACGTCGAGCGCGTATGGCATGGGACAGTATCTTCACGAACGCTTCAGCCAAACGGAGACGCATGCCTATTTCGAGGCGTATTCCAAGAGCCAGGCGGATTGGGCCGTGGGCGATTTCGACAAACCCGGCCTGCTGCCGCCGGATCAAGCCCCGTATCAAAGCACGACACCGCAAACGTGGACCGTGAGCTATTGCCAAGGCGCTACGTTTGTCTCCGCGGTCATGTGCGCGGAACCCACGCCCGATATCCCCTATGCCGT
>JBHEKO010000814.1:0-2740 GCA_041859475.1 Candidatus Hydrogenedentales bacterium | reverse complement strand
GCCGCCGCGCGCATACCCGCCTGCCGCGGATAGGTGCGCCTGTTCGTGGCGCCGCACTTCCGCGTCGCGTTGCTTCAACTCGGCGATTTGTTGTTTCTCATCCGGGGTGGGCTCTTCTTGTCCGGCGATGCCGGGGCGCGCGTTCTTGGAGGCGCCGTCCGTATTCGCGGCGTCCGCTGCCGCCTCCAATGCTCCGGCGCTGAAATCGACGGCAACGCCGCCAGGCGTGTTGGATACATTTTGCGTCGCGCCAAACGGAGCAGGGGAGTTCGTCGTGGGAGCGGTATCGTCGCGGCGCACCCCTTTCGTCACCGCGCCGCCATTCTGCGCGCGGAGAAACGGGCTGACATCTTCGCCGATGGGCCGCACCGCCATAGATTGCAGATCCTCGTCGAGCGGCCCTTCCGCGCCAAGGCCACCCGCTCCGTCTATTGATTCTACCACATGCCAAGGGTAGGGACGTTTCGCCGAAACGTCCGGGGGGGAAGCAATCGAACTTCGGTCCTATTTCGGCGCCGCGCCCATCACAAACGTCAGCGTGCCGCCGTTTGCGATCTCGTCGTGCGTGATATGCGTGCGGTCGATCGTTGCGCCGTTGAGCATCACCTTTTGCACGTAGATGTTCTCCGGAGCGTAGTTCTCCGCTTCGATGGTCAGCGTCTTTTCGCCAATCTTCACGTCCGCCTTCTCGAACAGCGGCGCGCCCAGTTCGTAGCGCGTCGTCCCTGCGATGGGATAGAACCCCAGCGCGCTGAACACGTACCACGCGGATAAGGTGCCCGCGTCGTCGTTGCCGTCGAGGCCGACGTAGTCGTCGCCGTACCGCGTGTCGAGCAGCCACCGCACCCACTTCTGCGTGAGGTCTGGGCGTCCGGCCGCGTTGAACAGATAGACGCTGAACAAGGCCGGCTCGTTGCCGTGCCAATAGTACGACCCGGGATGCACTTGCCCTTTGCTTTTGCGGGCCTTCGCGAAAAAGGTGTCGAGTTCGCTCACGAAATAGTCGCGGTCTTTGAACAGCGACACCAAGCCCTCCGCGTCGAACGGCACGGCCCACCGCCATTGCATTGCGCTGCCTTCGACGTAGTCGTCGGTGTACTTGTTGTCGAAGTCCGTGTAGCTCAGCGCCAGCGGGCGGAAATCCGCGAACCAATTGCCCTGGGTGTCTTTGGGTTGGAAGAACTGCGTGTCGGGATTCCACAGATTCTTGTAGAACGGCACATGCGACTCGAAGGTCTTGGCGTCGTCTTCGTGTCCGAGTTCGCGCGCCAACAGCGACAGTGCATAGTCGGCGTAGACGTATTCGAGCGTGGCCGACACTGCCTTGTTCATGAGGTCGGACGGGCAGTACCCGTATTGGCGGTATTCTTGCAGTTTGTTGCGTCCGCCGAAGTCGCACCCTTGCGGCACGCCGACCAGCGCCACCTGGCGCATGAACCCGTACGCGGTCTCGATGTCGAAATCGCGAATGCCTTTCAAATACGCATCGGTGACCGCGATATCCGCGGGCGTGCCGAACATGCAGTTCGTGTAGCCGGTACCCGAAGGCCAGCGCGGCAATGCGCCGCCGCCCGCCTTGCCCATCTCGACGAGCGACACCATCATGTCGCGCTGCTCTTTGCGCGCAATTAGGTTATACAGCGGGTGCACCGTGCGGAAGGTGTCCCACAACGAGAAGTCCGTGTAGTACGTGAAGCCTTCCGCCTTGTGCGTCGCGAAATCGAAGCCCCGGTACTCGCCGTTCACGTCCGAGAAGGTCGTCGGCATTTGGAGCGCGTGGTACAGCGACGAATAGAAGATGCGCTGTTGCTCGTCCGTGCCGCCCGCAACCTGAATCGACTCCAAACGATCTTCCCACGCGTCCTGGGCCGCGTCGGCGATTTCGTCGAAGCTGTTCGACGCGGCTTCTGCCTCCAGGTTCGCGCGCGCATTCGCGATGCTCACATACGAGATCGCAACCCGCACCTCAATTGCCTGCTCGGTGTCGGCGTCGCTGTCGAATGCAACATCCGCCCCGACGGCATCGCCCGTCGCCGAGTCCGAGCCGGGGTTAAACGACTCTCCCGTCCACGTACCGTGCGCGGTAAACGGCGTGCTGAACCGCGCCACAAAATACGCGTCGAGTCCCTTGTACCGCCCCGAGAACGATCCAAATTCGCGCGTCGATCCTTCCACTTCGTTTGCGGCGGACAAGACATTCACGCTGCCCCTTTCGCAATGCTTATCGCCCAGCGCGCTCGTCGCGTCGATGCGCAGATGCGGTGTTACGCCCTTCGCAAACGTGTAGCGATGCACGCCCACCCGCGTCGTGGCCGTCATCTCGGCGAGCACGTCCGGCAATTGCACCGCGTAGTACCCTGGGAAGCCTGTCTCTTTGCGATGCGAGAACCGCGCGAACTCCATCGACTTCACCGTATCGCGAGGCGTCGTCGCGGGGAACACGCGGAAGATGCCGCCCTCCATCGCATCCGCGCCCACCAAACGCGTGTGGCTGAACCCGGCGATCTTGTTGTCGCCGTAGTAATAGCCCGAAGCGTTGTAGCCCAGTTCGGAGGTGATGATCGACGCCGTGTCCGGCCCTAGCCGCACCATGCCGAACGGCACGCACGCGGCGGGCGTATCGTAGGCGCACAACCAGGCAACCCCGCCGGTGCCGCTAAAGACATTCACCTTCGAGCCTGCGGCTGTCGACGTGACGGACGTCGCAAGCCCTCCCGGTTTCTGCCAAACGATGCGGTAG
>JBHEKO010000411.1:0-6126 GCA_041859475.1 Candidatus Hydrogenedentales bacterium | reverse complement strand
CCCGTCGACGTGCAACCTGTCGGCAATCTGGAATCGCCCCCGGCTGAAGCCCCCGCCGATGCCGCTGGCGGTGGAGCCATGGCAGCCTTTTTGGAACGCCGCGGCGCTGCCGAACCCGTGCCCGCCGCGCCAGCGCCAACTCCCGCACCGGCGCCGGATACGTCCTCGCAACCGCAGGGGACTGCGTCGGGCGCCTTGGCTGCGGCCTCGACGACGCCCGATACGCCAGCGCCGGTTGCCGCGGAGCCGCCGAAGCCGAAACCAAAACCGGCCCCTGCAAAGTCAGAGACAAGCACTGCCGACGCGAAGCCGGTTGAGAAGACGCCGGATAAGCCCGAAGTGAAGCCCGAAACGAAAGTGGATGAACCCAATTTCCTGCAGGGCATAGAAGTTAAGACACGAAGCGAGAAGATAGCCGAGTAACAGTTGAAGCGGTCGCGGAATGCGCCGCCGAGGGTAAGAGTTAAATCTACGGAAGAGCCGTCTCCAGACAGGCTCCCGAATGAGGAGGATCAACAGCCATGTACCGCAAAGAGTATCGTTCGATAGTCGTCTGCATGATTGCATTCGCGTTAATTGCCGTCGGTTGCGAGACGACCGGCCAGTCCACAGGGTTGGGCGCGGCGCTGGGTGGAACGGCCGGGGCAATCATCGGCCACCAGTCTGGCCACGGCTGGGAAGGCGCGGCCATTGGCGCGGCGGTTGGCGCCTTGGCTGGCTACGGCGTGGGCAAAGTAAAGGCTCGCCGCATGCGCACCGCACAGGAAACGGCAGCGGAAAACAATTACAAAGCAGAGCAAGGCTTCCAGATGGTGCCGAAGGGGGCAACCATTGAGCCCAGCACCGCCAAGCCCGGCGAGACCGTCGTCGCCACCCTCGACTACGCCGTCCTCGGCACCGGCGAAAGCGGCGTCGAAGTCGAAGAGACGCGAGTCCTGAGCCAAGGCGACAAAGAGATCGGCAAGCTGTCGCAGGAAAAGCTGAATCGTACCGACGGCACCTGGCGCTCCACCGTCGAGTTCAAGATGCCCAACAACGCCAACAACGGCGTCTACAAGATTGCCCAACGCGCCAGCGCCAAGGACCAGAACATCGGCCAGACCGTGGCCTTCGACTTCAAAACCGCCATGGGCGACAAGCCCGGAACGGTTACCCTCGTCGCCTGCGCCGCTCAATAAGAATGTGAAGTAGTGCGAAGGTTGAACGTGCGAACGCGCACACGCTGCCCGTTCGCACGTTCGTATGTTCGCACCGTATCTTGCCCGCACGGCCCGGCAATGAGTACAATGCCTGGTTTGATGCAATCCCTAAGGTGGTATTTTCATGGCAGACAAAGCTGGATACGTGGATTACTTCGAGGTCCTGGAATTGGACGAGACGGCCAAGCCGGGCGAAGTGCGCAAAAACTACAAGCGCAAGATGAAGGATCTCCTGTTTGAAATCGGCGGCGTCGAAATCACGGAAGAGAAGCGCGCTCGGTATCTCCTGGATATGGCGAAGCTCAATGCCGCCCTGTGCGTCCTTCGTGAAAACGACACCCGCGATGAATACTGGAATTCGCGCAATGAACTCATGGCGCTCGAAGACCGGTGGGCCCAAGCCGTTGCCGCCAAGTCCCCCGACATGGAAGACCTTCGCAAAGAGTACGACGGGAAGATCCGCGACTTTCTCGCAAAGTACGTGGAAGAATTGATGTTAGCCGCAGGACGCGACAAGGAAGCGGTGGAAGCCAGCCAGTGGGATTCCAACCACGAGCGGCACGCCTCGCGCATCCTGCGCCATTACCGGCATGTCTTGTATCACCAGATTCTGGAGCGCCTCCCCTTTACGGAGGTCACCCCGCCCATCGTGAACTGGTCGGAACGCAGTAAGTTCGTGGCATCGGTGTTGGCCGGGGAGGGGCGCTAGTCGTGGGATTCTTCAGCAAGAAAGCCGTCACCGTTCAGAAGGTGGTCGACCAGGAAAAGCTAGCCAAGGCCTTGGCGAAAGCCGTCTACGAAGGCGATATCGTGAATTTCCGCCTCCTGTTTCTGCCGTTTTCGCCGGCGCGTGAGGAAACCAGCGAGCGCTTCGAGGCGGACAAGTACGCGTACTTGCTTCCCGATGAGGAAATGGAAGGAAAGCGGGCGTATCGCGATATTCTTGCATTGGTCAAGCAAAACGCCATCTGGGCCCACATCCAGCAGGAACTTAAGGCCAACCGGCCCGCGCAAATGCCGTCCGAGCTGGTCTTGGCGCTCGGCGACAATGCCGTGCGAACAGGGAAGTACACCAGCGCCGCTCAGTGCTACGAAATCCTGCGCATCCGCCCAAAACTACAGGAAGAGTTCTTTGTCCAAGCCGAGCAAGCGCTCGAAGCGGGCAAGATGGACAAGGCTGTACTTGGATATATCGTGGCCACCGGCCTCGAGTACAACTACGCCGCCTTCCCCGAGCCTCTGCCGACGGTGCTCAATTTCCAGACGCACGGCCTGATGTTGCACGGTGTCTACCCGGAGAAACCCGAGGATTGCGTCGCACTTCAGGAGCCGGAAGCCTTTGTGCGAACGGCTCTTACCTATTTGCTGGGCGACTCGCGGGCCGCTGCCAGGCTCGAAAAGTGGCCCCTGACGGTCCGGCTGGCGTTTCTGGAAAAGTTGGTCTATCATCGCGACCCAAAATGGTCGGACTTTGTTCACCGGTACCGCGATGCCTGCAAGCAAATGCTGGAATTCGACAAGCGAATTGCCCACGCTCGAAGCGAGGGTGGCCGCGTTCTAAGTCTGGCCGACGAGATTGCAGAACTCCTCGGAGACGACCCCAACACCGTTCCCGCTACCCTTTTGGGCCGCGAAATCCCCTCCGGGGAATGGTGGCAGTACATCAAAGAGTTAGCTTTTGCACATCCGCCCGCGGTGTTGTTCGTGTCGCGGCAACTTATCGCCCAAAAGGAGATCATCGTTCCCCGGTATCGCGGCGATTCGCCCATACCGAAGACCCTTGGACTCCTGACCGGAACCGACGGACAGGTCACTGCATCATAACGCATTGATGAGACTGGAGATAGGCGAGATTGGGACTGCTCATTGACCTGCATGCGCACACCAACCGGTATTCGCGATGCAGCCAGATTCCGCCGGAGCGTCTCATCGACCAGGCTGTCCGGGCTGGCCTGGACGGTCTCGTAATTACGGAACATCATGTACAATGGGGTTTGGATGAACTCGAGGAACTAAGGCAGGCGTCGCGCCATCCGGGCTTTCTTCTGCTGGCGGGCTTCGAGTACACGTCGCGGCAAGGCGACCTGCTCATCTACGGGGTGGAAGCCCAAGAAGTGAGCCGGTTCGAGCCGTGCTGGCCCCCGGAGCAAGCGGTAGAATTGGCCACTCAGTTGGGGGGGGTCTGTATCGCTGCGCATCCAACCCGCGCCGGTCTCGGCTTCGACATGAGCATTGCCCAATTGACGTTGGTGGCGCTTGAAGTGTGCAGCGTAAATCTTCAAGTCCACGAGCGGCGTATGGCGGTGAAGCTCGCTGAGGCCATCGGGGCTAGGCAAGTGGCGTGCAGCGATGCACACATCGTTCAGGATGTTGGGCGTTTTGCAACCGAATTTGATATGGTTATTCGGGATACACAGGACTTGCGTACTGCGTTGACGCATGGTAGATTTCGAGTGGCGGAACACCGCGTGTCCGCATAAAGGATGGTCCCAGTTTGAGTACAAGCGACCCTCGGGACGGGGCTCCTGCCCCCATTCAACCGCAACAGTCGGCTTCCAAGGAAGTGAAACGCGAGGTCGTGGAATTCGTCAAGACCGTGGCGTGGTTCTTGGTGCTCTTCTGGGTGCTCAAGAGTTACGTCATCGAAGGTTATGAAGTCCAGGGGCCTTCGATGGAACCGACGCTCATGAATCAGGAACGCATCCTGGTCTTCAAACTCCCGCACCGGCTCAGCCAGATTAGTTGGTTCAGCGGGATCGATGCCGTCAAGCCGGGAAACATCATCGTGTTCGACAGCACGGACGACGCCCATAAGCGCTACGTGAAACGGGTGGTTGCGGAGGGTCCAAAACTGGATGTCAGCAACACGGTGATTGCGGGCAATGAAGGTGAATCCCTCGGCGACAGAGTGCCCGTGCAGATCAAGACCGGACAACTGTTCGTCAACAACCGCCGCGTCGAAGAGGGCTACCTGCCTGCCGAAATCGGCGAACCGTTCCAGTCAACGGAACGCGACGAAGTGAAGTTGCGGGCGGGGGAGTACTACGTGCTCGGCGACAATCGCAGCGTGAGCAAAGACAGCCGCAGTTTCGGCCCAATTGACGACCAACGCGTCATCGGCAAAGCGATTCTGCGGTTCTGGCCGTTGAGCAAGTTTAGCATCCTCAAATGAACACCCTAATCTTCTCCGACGTGCACCTGAACGTCGCTGAGGATGGCCGGGCCAGGATGGCGGAATTCGCACGTTTCCTGCGCCAAATCGACCCGACTCAGACCGAACGTGTCGTTGTTCTTGGCGACCTCTTTGACTTCTGGTTCGAATACAAGCACGTTATCTTCTCCGGATACTTCGACGTGCTTCGCGTTTTCGCCGACCTGTCCGACGCCGGTGTCGAGTTCCATTTCTGCTGCGGCAACCACGATTTCTGGGCTGGCCGGTTTCTACGCGACCATCTGAAATTTGCGATTCACACCGCCCCCGTGACCCTGCAGTTTGGTCCCCATCGCGTGCGATTCGTTCATGGCGATGGAATTGACCCCAAGGACAAGGGCTACAGGGTTTATCGGTGGGTTGCTCGCGCACGGCCGGTTGTCTGGCTCTTCAGCCTGCTGCATCCGGACTGGGCCATGGCCGTAGCGCAAGCGGTCGCGCGGGGAAGCCGCCACTTGTTCATGGCGGACGATGTGAGCCAGGGGTCTCAGGTTCTGCCGCTGCAGGCGTATGCCAAAGCCGTACTCGCCCGAGGCGACGCGGACGTGGTCATGTGCGGCCATTCCCACTACCCCGTCAAAGAAGAACACCCAACGCCGGACGGTACGGGGTTCTACATCAACACCGGCGACTGGCTTTTTCACCGTACGTACGTGGAGTGGGACGGGCGGCAATTTCGCATTCGGTCATTCGAGGAATGGAATGGTGCCTTTGGCCCACCACGCCCCGCCGATGAAGCACAAAGCGCCATAGAGCAGCGTTAGCAGGAACCAGAAGAGCTTCGCGCCCCGCCGCTTTGAGAACGCGTGCAGCCGGCGCTGGATCACCGTAAGCAGACTGGGCGAGATATCCGCGACGATTACGGTGATGTTGTCGCGGCCCCCATTGTCATTGGCCAGATTAATAAGCCGATGGGCAATGTCCGCCGGGGCGCTGCCGTTATTGAACACGGCCAGAATCTCCGAATCCTTGGCCATGTTGATGAGACCATCCGTGCATACAAGCAAGGTATCCCCGGGAACCACATGCCAGATGTACGTATCCACGTCGACAACGGGATGCGTGCCGATGCTCCGTGTCACGACGTGGCGGCGCATGTCCGATTCGGCCTCGGCCTTGGTCATCAGGCCCTGCTTCACCTGTTCATCCACCCACGAATGGTCTTCCGTCTTCGCGATGATCTCCCCGTCCCGCAAGTGGTAGCACCGCGAATCCCCGACCGTCCCGATGTAGACCTTCCTCGGTGTGACAATCGCCGCGATGAGCGTCGTCCCCATGGGGCGGCCCGACGTGATCAAGTCCTGATTGGTGCGGAAGATCGTTTCGTTCGCTTTGCGAATAGCCTCCCGGAGCGCAGGGACAAGCCCCTCGTCCTCCTCGGCATCGGCGGGCGGAGCCGACGGGGGCTGCTTCAACATGTCCTTCACGACCGAAACGGCCAACTTGCTGGCAATCTCGCCGCCCTCGTGGCCGCCAAGGCCATCCGCCACGCACAACAAAGCGCCCTCGCGAAACAACTGAAGATTCGGCGTGTCCTCGCGAAACACGCCGTAAAAATCCTCGTTGTTCCGTTTGCGCTTGCCGATGTCCGTCTGGGCTGCTATGTCTATACGCATTCGTGTCCCCCGCAACCTTCCATCGAACGATACCAGAGCGACCCCTCCTACGGCAACCACGCACAGCGTGCTAATGCACCCATCCGCTTAGATTCTCACC
>JBHEKO010000362.1:0-8794 GCA_041859475.1 Candidatus Hydrogenedentales bacterium | reverse complement strand
GCAGCGAAATTCCAAATCGTCTCGGGATCGTCGTTGCCTTTGGTCTTGATCAGCGGTTCGCACAGGAGGCGGGCGCGGCCCATCGGCGACAGCAGTGGCGACACAAGGAACTTGGGCGGGCCTACGACTTCCATGAGTGTGTCGTTCTTGAGAATGAAGCGATGCGCCGCGGCCTCGTTTGCTTCGACGAGTTCGGGCGTCAACTCCAGATCGTCAATCCAATCCAGCGTCCGCGGTTCACGATTCAAGAAACCATTCGGGCCCCAATCGCATAGGAAGCCGTCGGTGTTCTCCGTGCGTGTCGTGCCGCCGGCATAGTCGGAAGCCTCCAGGAGCCGCACATGCTCCGCGCCAAATGCTTTGGAAAGGTAATGCGCGGCGCACAAGCCCGTCACTCCTCCCCCAAGGACGGCAACGCGTGTCTCAAGTTTCATTGGTGTTTTCCTGCGCAACTACTGCGTACTTCATGATTATACCGTGCGGGAGAATTGCGTCGTAACCTTGGGCAGGTAGGCGTCGAAGATCATGGCGACATTCCGGATGAAGACCTGTCCAAGCGGCAACACGCGCAGCCCACCATCTTCCCATTTCACGAATCCGTCGTCCAGGGTGGTGCGAAGCGCCTCGTCTTCGGCGGCAAAGTAGGTTGGGTACGAAACGCCGAATTGCGCTTCCAATTCGTGGAAATCCAGGTAGAAATTGCACATCACCTGCTTGATGACCCACTTTCGAATTAGATCGTCCTGAGTGAGCGCAATGCCGCATGCAGTTGGGAAATTGCCCGCGTCGATGGCCTGATAATAGCGCGACAACTTCTTCTCGTTTTGCGCGAAGCACCCGCCGATCTCGCCGATGGCCGATGTGCCGAAGCCGAGCATGTCGGGCGCAGGGACAACGGTGTAGCCCATGAAATTGCGATGCAGTCGCCGCTCGCGCATGGCGACAGCCAACTCATCGTGCGGTTTTGCAAAATGGTCCATTCCGATCGCGTTGTATCCTGCATTGAGAAACATACGCCTTGCTGCCGAAAACAACTCCAGCTTCAGTGCCGCCTTGGGAAGCTTGTCCACGTCGATGTGACGCTGGTTGCGCAGGCGGTCGGGAAGATACGCGTAGCTATAGACCGCGATCCGGTCGGGGCCAATTTCGATGACCTTTCGTATCGTCTCTTCCCAACGCAACAGTTCCTGTCCGGGCAGGCCATAAATGAGATCGAAGTTGATTCCGCCGAAGCCGGCTTCCCGGCTTAGGGCGTATAAACTGCGAGTCTGTTCTTCGGTCTGATTCCGGTGAATCTCGCATTGGACCTCGGCGTCGAGGTCCTGAACGCCCATGCTGACCCGGTTGAAGCCGAGTGAGCGGAGCAGCGCGATCTGTTCCTGGGTTGTTACACGCGGGTCCATTTCGAGCGCCAACTCGGCATTGGGGTCAATCGCAAACGATTCGCCGATGGTCTCGAACAGACGCCGCATCTGCGCAGGTTCGAGATAGGTCGGAGTGCCGCCGCCCCAATGGAGTTGCAGCACGCGTTTCCGAGAACCCAAGGCCTCGGCAGCCATGCGGATTTCGCGCGCCACGTAATCCAGGTAGGCGTCGGCGAGTCCTTCTTTACGCCCGATGATGACGTTGCAGCCGCAAAACGCGCACCGCTCGTGGCAGAACGGGATATGGATGTAGATGGAGAGCGGGTCGTCGTGTTGTTGTGCAGCACGCTTCAGTGCTTCCCGGTATGCGGAGTCGCCAAAATCTTCCTTCCACACCGGGGCGGTCGGATAGCTCGTGTATCGAGGCCCAGGACGGTCATACCGCTGCAGAAGCTCCGGCGTGACGTGCAAGTCCGATTGATTGGCTTCGTTCATGTTATTCGCGCTCTCTTGTGTACACATCAAGCTGCATCGCAGCGTCCCAATTTCGCAACTCTGTAAACCCAGGACTTGACCCAAACGCGGGCGGGCACCTTTGGTTCACTGTAAACGAAACCCCTGTTTGCGGACAAATAGGGCATTCCTTTGCCGTTCTGGTACACTCTCTACAAGTAGCGGCGGTCATAACGCACAAGGCAAAAACAGATGCGATACAAATGGATCGGTGTTGGAGCACTCATCTTCGCTGTAGGTCTGGCCTCCGGGGTTGCTCTAGCCCGGCTATTGCGTGCCCAAGATACTAGAACCGCCGACGCGACCATGGCCACGACGGATGGCGTACCCCTTTCTAACGCGTCTGGCGCCGTCGCTCCGGGAGGCTCCGACGCCTCCCTCTCCACAGCGCCTCCGGCAAACGCAGCCTCCCCCGGTGGTCTCCAAATGCAATTCGTGCCTGGCGAAATCTCCGCATATCGCGTCGATGCGACGGTACGAGGTAAGGGATTCGAGGCCGGCGGCTTCAGCGGTATCGAATCGCGCTTTGTGAGCGACTTCTCCCTATTTACCAAGGAGATTCTCCCCGACAAATCGGCGGATATGCGCGTATCTTTCGACAATGCCCAACTTGCCGGATCGTTCATGGACGTGCCATTCGAGATGGGATATTCACCGGAACGGGCCTACTTCTTCTACGGCAATACCTCAATGGACACGGCAAACGGGACTCTGCCTTCCGGCAACCAGCAGTTCGCCTTCTTCAGCACACCCATTTCAGTGCAAGTTGCCCCCAATGGGACGGTTCAAAAGATCGACGGTCCAAACGGGATGGCTTCTCTGCTTTCTACCGTGCCACGCTTGTCATTTGTCGAGTACCCAGGCGAGACCATGCAGCCGGGGAAGCAGTGGGAATCGAACTTCGCTCTGCCGGTGCCGGGATTTGGCGCCCCGGTCCAGGCTCGAATCGTCAACACGTTTTATGGGTATCAGGTGATGAGCGGGCGTCAGTGCGGTGTCGTGCAGCAGACGTATACGACGGAGGGAAAGATGCCCGGCGCAGACGCCACGAACACCGAAGGAGGCATCACACTTACCTTGCCATCCTTCGACCTGAACGGCCAAGGTCTTGTCTATTTCGACGTCAATGACGGCAGGCTTGTGCACACCGCTCTTAACCTGCAATTGACCATGGGCCTATCGCAAAGCTTAGGCGGACTTTCAGACCTTCTCTCAACACTTACGCAAGATATCAATGAACTGTCCGGAGACGGATCGGAGTCGCAGCAGAACCTCCTCGACTTGATGCTCACGATCGAAGGGGCAATTACGCTTGTGGATCCCACTGCTCCGCGATAGATTGGTGAATTGAGTCGCAGTCCATTAGGGAGCTTGCTTCATCTGCGCCCGAAGTGCCATATTCTTCACGCAATGCTTGAATGAACTGGGTCTTGGGTTAAGCAAAACGATGTTGAATATTGGTCTTGTCTCTGTGACGTTTCGAAGTGCGGCTCCGGCTGATGTTATCCGCTTCGCGGTGCAGGCGGAAGTCACCGGCATCGAATGGTCCGGCGACACGCATGTCCCCGAAGGCGATATAGAAAAGGCGCAGATGGTTGGGCAATCGACCCGCGACGCGAACTTACAGGTCGTCTCTTACGGTTCGTACTATCGCGTAGGTTGCAGTTCCACAAATACGGTTTCGTTCGACAAGGTGCTGGACACCGCCCAAGCATTGGGAGCGCCAAGCGTCCGAGTATTCGCGGGGAACACCGCATCCCACAACGCTCGCGACCATGTATGGGGCAGCGTCATTGCCGATGCTCAACGCTGCGCGGACCTCGCCAACGCGAGGGGAATCACGCTCGCCTTCGAATTCCAGGCAAACACCATGAACGATACGACCGAGTCGTCAACCCTCCTTCACGAAAAGGTCGACCGCGCGAATGTGTTCACGTATTGGCAACCGGATGGGCTTCTATTGCCGGCAGACCGCTTGGCGGGCCTGAAGCACATCCGCGACTGGCTTCTGCATGTCCATGTATTCCATTGGATGGATGGCAAACGCTGGCCTCTCGAAGAAGGAGAGTACGAATGGGAGCGTTATGTCATCGCTCTCGCGTCGAAGAAGCGCAATCATATGATGCTCATGGAATTCGTTCAGGACGACCTTCCCGCCAACCTCACGCGCGACGTCAAGTTCTTGAAGGAAACCATCAGCAAGTTCCGCGAGCGCACATGACGCGCGAAACGAGGGCGTCCGTACGCTGCCAAGGCGCTCAGCGATACTGCGACGCCCAACGCTCCATTCGCTGATCTTCGTGTCTCATCCGCCATCTCAGCAAATGCCCGCAATACTCGACTTCAATTGACGCGTACTCGGGCCAGCCGGCCACATTGCGAAACTCGCCCGGGTCCTTCTCCAAGTCAAACAGGAGAGACGGCATGTCCTCCAGTCCGAACTGGACGTATTTGTATTTGTCGTCTCGCACGGCCCACAGCAGGCACGAGTCCGAATCCTCAACGCGCACGTTCGGCATTTGCCCGCGAAAATCGAACTCGAAGAACACGCGGTCCTTCGCCCGTGTCCCCTCATGCGACCGCACCATTCCCAATTGGCTTTTGCCTTGGAAGCGATCCGGCACGGGAACGCCAAGGTATTCGAGAATGGTAGGGGCCGTGTCGATCGATTCATAGAATCCGTCGATAACTTGCCCCCGCATCGCATCGGCCTGCGCCGAAGGATCTCGGATAATCAGAGGCACGCGCATCGTTGCGTCGAAGTAGTGCCCCTTGTCGAGCAGGTAGTGGTCCCCCATGTATTCGCCATGATCGGAGGTGAAGATAACCAACGTGTTATCCCACTGGCCCGTGGCTCGAAGGGTGTCGAGCACCTTTCCGATACACGCATCCACTTCCGCGATCATTCCGTAATAGCAGGCCTTCGTTTCGCGCAGTTCGCTTTCGTCTTCCAGCGACGGACAGGCGCGCGCCACCCGCAGATACGGGTGCTGGCCCGACAGTTCCTCGGAACGTCTGAGGGCGGGCGGCATTTCGGCAGGGTCGAACATGGCGTGATACGGCGCGGGGCAGATTCTCGGCGGGTGTGGCTTGATGTAGTTCAGGCTCAGGAACCAGCCTCCGTGCGCGCGCTCTCGAATGAAGTCGCATGCCTGCCCGGTCAGAAATGACGTCTCGCTGTCCTCTGCGCGGTAATGCGCGGGATAGCGCAGCGGCAAATGCGGGCCAGGCCCCCCTTTCGGCACGTTGTAGGTCGAGCAGATTTCAGGGCCACACCATTCTTCCGGATAGCCCTTCGAGCGCAGATACGCGAAATACTCCGGCGAATGGTATTCGTGCTGAAGCGTCGTGTCGAAGCCAGGAAGAAAGTTCGCATAGTTGAGACCAGTCTTGCGGCAGTCTCCGTCGGGCAATATCCTCGGATCGAGGGCATAGTCGTTATACCCCAGAATCCCCGTGGAATAGCCCGCCTCCTTGATATGCATCGCCACGTTCTCGTGAGCGTCCACCAACGGCGTGCAATTGTTGACCGAGCGCGTCGAGCACATGTAGCGGCTAGTGTAAATGCACATGCGGCTGGGGCCGCACGGCGCCGTCTGCGCGAAGCACTTCGCAAAGCGCGTTCCTTCGCGAGCAAGCGCATCCAGATTGGGCGTGCGGACAATCGGATTCCCCGCGGCGCCAAGACAATCCCAGCGGAACTGGTCGGCAATAATCAGGAGCGTATTCAAGCGTGCGTGCATAACGAGAGGATATCAGACCGACCCGGTGACGACCCAATTCGCGAGGGGCCTTGCCTCAAATCCTGACCGCCCTGGGGTATCCGTCTCCTGCGCTCTGCTTGGGGGCGTTCGCTTCCCACACGCCCGGTATGGCGGCGCCGCATTTTGCGCAGCCGTTGCCCTTCATTCTGTTCTCAAGAACAAGAAACCCGCGACGGCGAATGAGCGTCGTCCCGCATGACGGGCAGTAGGTATTCTCCCGGTCTCCCACCAATCCTGGAAGGTTTCCGGGATACACGAAGTGCAGCCCGGCCTCCTTGCCCGCCTCGTAGGCCCGCTCCAATTCGCGAATCGACGTCCTGGGCGGCTCGGTCATTTTGTAATCGGGGTGGAAGGCCGTCACGTGCCACGGGATATCCGGCGAAATGCCCGCCAGGAATGCCGCCATGTGCCGCAACTCCTCCTCGCTATCGTTGAACCCCGGAACCACCAGCGTCACAATTTCGACCCAGAACCCCATCGCTTTCAGGCGCTCGATGGTGTCGCAGATATTCTTCAGGACGCCTCCCAGCTTCCTGTAGTTCTTGTCGTTGAATCCTTTCAAGTCGACTTTGTACAGGTCCACGAAGGGGCGCAAGTACGAGAGCACCTCGGGGGTGGCGTTCCCGTTGCTCACGTAGCCGCAGACCATGCCTGCCGCCCGCGCCTTCTCGAAGACCTTCACTGCCCACTCGGACGTGATCAGCGGCTCGTTGTAGGTGCTCACGACCACCGGGGTGCGATTACGCGTTCCCAAGGCCACCAATTCTTTGGCGTCGCACACGTTGGGAAGCACGACAGCCGCATCGTCGCGGAGGGCCTGGCTTGTCACCCAGTTCTGGCAGTATCCGCAGTGAAAGTCGCAGCCGAGCATGCCGAACGACAGCGCCTCCCGCCCAGGGAAGGCATGAAAGAAGGGCTTCTTTTCGATAGGGTCAATTTGGAGTCCCGCCACGTACCCGCCCGGAACTCGAAGTCTTCCTTCGCGATTGAAGCGCACCCGGCAGATGCCTGACTTGTCTTCTCGAATCAGGCACCGATGCCCGCACGCCACGCAACGGATAGCGCCGTTCTCCTCCTGCACGACAAGCTCGGGGGCGGCATCCATCGTATTGCCGCCGAGCAGTTCCTTCAGCCGGACTTCAACGGCCATGACCTACCTCCGATCCTGCCGGACCTTTCGCGCCGCCCCCCTACCGGGGCGAGTCACGCATCGCCGGCGCCAGGCGCGGGGTCCAGAAACGCCCGCTTGTTTTCGACGGACTTGTACTCGTCCGCCGTGGGGAGCGGTTCCTGCCTATGCGTAATGACGGGCCATTCCTTGGAAAACCGGGCATTGATTTCGATGAATTCCCGCCATTTCTCGGGCAAGGACTCCTCCGGGAATATGGCATTCACAGGGCATTGATCCACGCAGGCCCCGCAGTCGATGCACTCGTCCGGGTCGATAACGAGACAATTGGCCCCTTCGTGAAAGCACATCACCGGACATATCTCGACGCAATCGACGTATTTACACCGAATGCACGGCTCCGCGACGATATAGGCCATGGCCGACTCTCCCCTCTATTGTACCGCAATCCCCCACGGGGGGACTTCAGGGTATCTCGATCTTGACGTCTTCCCCGTCGACAACAACCTTGTACCGGCACACGCCATCGTGGTTGCTCCCGTCCTGGTAGGTCACGTCGAAGCTCCACCCGTGCCAAGGACAAGTGACCTCAGTGCCCTCAATCCAACCATCGGACAGAGGCCCCCCCGCGTGCGGGCACATATCGCTGATGGCGTAAATCGTTCCGCCGGCGTTGAATACAGCAATCCGCTCGCCGTCATGGGTGACGCAAATGCCGTCGCCTTCCGGTATGTCCTTCTTCTCCGCTACTTTGACAAGTTCACCCATGATCGCACTCCATCCACGTTTGGTTACTACGCTACCCTTCTGAACTACGGATTCCGCTTCGGGCGCAAAGTCTACCCCCCACCGGCACTCTCGTCAAGGACTTGGCTAGCCGGAACTGTTCGCCGGAAGAATCGGGAACGGGCAATACCGCGCCCTGCATCTTCGCAACCCTCAAAGCCGCTTCCCTCCACCCGCATAGCGAACACTTCGTAGTTCGCAATTCGTAATTCGTAATTCGCAATTGCTAATTCCCCTCTCTCCCAAGCTGACGATACAAGGGGGGGTGTCCCCTGCCGCTTTGTCGATACAAGGGGGGGTGTCCCGCGCCGTTTTGACGATACAAGGGGGTACCCTGTGTTAACTTGCCGAATCGAGGGGCCCTGGGTTGTCGCTTGACGATACAGGGCGGCGGGGCTGTGGAGAAGACACTTGGCCGGGAATTCGCGCAGGGTTGGCGGAAGGCCTTGGTGGCTTGGCGCACTGGGGCGGCGTGGTTGTTCATGACTTGGAAACTCCCTACTTATATACGGAGAAATGTTGCACTCTGCCCGCTGTGCTTCGTGCCAGGCCCACGCTCTGCAAGCGCCAAATCGGTGTAAAAAAAGGGGATACGGGGATAATGGCGATGATGGGGATGGAATTCAGGACGTGCGAAGGTGCGAATTCGTGCGATATGAGACGGGGCGCTGTCAAGATTCGGAGGTGATGAGAGCTATGGGGCGGATGGGGTAGCAGCCGCGTTGTTGGGTTTTGGAAGTCGGGAATCGTGAAGACGATGCGTGTCGGAAGTTGGATTTGGCGGGAGGAGTCAGGAAGCGTCTCGAAGAGCATTTTGGGCTAGGGTGGCCACAGGTGGCAAGGCACTTACGCGATGACCATTCGATACTGTGTATATGAATAGTAGTTTGTTCCTTTGTCCGCAATTATATCGTTATACGTATTAGAAATAGTGGTCCCTTCATTTCCCCCTTCATTTCCCCTATCATGGATGTCCCTGAATTTCCCAAAAAGCTACCTAAGTTTCCCCCAATCCCCCCGTGGCGAGGTCAAAACCTCACCACAACGAGAAGTATTTGTCTGTCGAAGAACTCTCTCGGTCGGCATTCTACTTTGGAGCGGCCACCAGATTACGTGTTGAGGCGATGACCTTGTCCGCAACTTCTTTGTCCGCTTTGCTATTTGACGTGTAAATGTAGTGCAGCAGTGCAGGCCTCTTTCGATCTGGTCTTTCGGGGCCGACCACAAGAGTCTCTCTA
>JBHEKO010000341.1:0-25435 GCA_041859475.1 Candidatus Hydrogenedentales bacterium | reverse complement strand
CCGAACGTCGAACCGGAAACTGACCTGCACGAAGCCCCTCTCTTCCTCTTGGCGCAGGCAGAAACAAAAGCTGAACCGGGCGAGGCCAAGAGTGACGAAGCAAGAGAAGCTGTCGTCGGCTCAGTGAAGAACACCAAAGGTGGCGTGTCAATTGTCCGCGCCGGAAAGTCGATTGCGCCAAACGTCGGAGAGCGATTGCACGTGCGAGATGTTCTCAAGACGGAGAAGGACGGATCCATCGGCGTGATTCTGAAAGACAATACGGTCATGAGCCTGGGACCGTCCAGCGAACTGGAGATGAAGGAGTTCAAGTTCGAACCCAAAAAGGAGGAGTACTCATTTGTCGCGGACATGGTAAAGGGGACGTTTGTCTACGTCTCTGGACTCATCGGGAAACTCTCGCCGGAATCGGTGAAGATGGAGACGCCCGTCGGGATCATTGCCGTGCGAGGAACAAAGCTGCTGGTCCGGATAAAGGGGTAACGATCATGAACGAGAACATTCAAGCCCTTTTGTCACGCATGGCGCCGTCGTATGGGGTCGTCCTCCTGCTCTGCACTGTGGGTGTTGGCTGCGCCACCACGGGCAACGTCTTTGTCTTGGTTCCCGATGCCGACGGCCAGCTAGGAAGTGCGAGTGTTAGCAATTCGGCGGGGAGCGCGACTCTGACGCACGCGGGCGACAGTACGTCCGTGAAGAGTAGTTCATCGGCCCCGGGAGCGCCTCAGGCCATGAACGACGCGTCGATACAGAAGATATTCGCGCCTGCCTTGGCAGCCGAGCCGCCGCAACCCCTTAAGTTCCTCATCTATTTCGAGCGGGATTCGGCGGAACCGGATACGAACTCCACCGAAACCGTAAAACAGATACTTGCGGCAATCAAAGACCGTGACTCGCGAGATATCTCTGTTGTCGGGCACACGGACCGCAGTGGCGATGACGCCCATAACCTGAAGCTCTCTGTCGAGCGCGCAACACGAATTCGAGATCTCCTCGTGAAGAACGGTATCGGAGCCGATATCATTGAAGTAGAATCGCACGGCGAGGGCAATCCGTTAATCCCGACGGCAGACAACGTGATTGAACCACGTAACCGGCGTGTTGAAGTGGTCGTCAGATAGGCGGGAGGCACGGTCTTGCCGGAGGCTTACCGAAATGTAGAAGGAGTCTGGAGCGGACGGCTGCTTGGAAAGCCTGTGGCCTACAGAGGGGTCTTCTTCTTGGGGTGCCTTCTAGCCTGCGTGTTGGCCTCCCTGTTCGCCAAACGTCCGTGGCTGATTCAAGAGGCGGACCATCTCGTTTACGACACGATGCTGCGCACCATGCAACGAGAACCGCCCCTGTCAAATGTCGTTATCGTAGACATCGACGAGAAGAGCCTCAAGAGTCTGGGGCAGTGGCCATGGTCACGCTACCTGATGGCGGAGCTTGTGACGGCCGTATCCGTGTACCACCCCGCGGCAATAGGCGTGGACATGATGCTGTCGGAACACGATCGAACTTCTCTTCTCCACATTCGCGAAGATCTTCAACGGAGACTGAATGTCACCCTCCCTCTTGAGTCTGTGCCGCCCAAGTACCTAGACAACGATCGCTTGCTGGCGGACGCCTTGCTAAACTCTCCCGCGATCCTTGGGGTGTGGTTTTCTTTCGAGGCACAGGAGAATGGATCGTCGACGCCATGTGCCGACTCCTCGGCCAATGTGGTCTATATCCGTGATTCGGAGACAACGCCCCTACCGGGATTTCCACCCGCAACCACTATGAAGTGCCCAATTCCTATGCTTGCGAGTTCCGTGCGCACAACGGGCTTCCTGAATTCGCTGCCTGATTCGGATGGGCGCATTCGTCGAATGCCGCTGCTAATCTCTATGAATGACAAGGCGTATGTGTCGCTGGCGCTGGCAACAATCATGCAATTGCGGGGCACGCGGGACATCTTTGTGAAGGTATCGAAAGCGGGCATCGAGTCGGTTCAAGTGGGTGATTCCACGATTCCCACCGATCATTCAGGAAACATGCTGTTGCGATTCAGCGGTCCGGG
This sequence comes from Candidatus Hydrogenedentales bacterium, assembly GCA_041859475.1. Taxonomy (GTDB): domain Bacteria; phylum Hydrogenedentota; class Hydrogenedentia; order Hydrogenedentales; family SLHB01; genus JAIBAQ01. The sequence goes on along the minus strand of JBHEKO010000341.1, from coordinate 23,391 downwards.
GAGGCACTTCTCTCATGTGTCCGCGTCAGATGCCATTGGCGGTGCGGACTTGAGCAGTCTGAAAGACAAGATTGTGCTCATCGGAACATCCGCAACTGCGCTCAAAGACGTACAGTACACGCCTTTTGAGCGGGCCGTTTCGGGAGTGGAACTCCACGCGCTAGCCATCGACATGATGCAGCGCGCGGAGTTCTTGCATTCTCCGTCTTGGGAACAAGGCGCTCAATGGATTGTGGCGCTAATCCTGGGGATACTCGTGGCCGCAGGAGTGGCTCGCTTGTCCCTCGTTTCGTGCGCAGTCTGGTGCGGTGGGGCCGGCTGTCTGAGCTGGGGCGGAAGTCAGTGGCTGCTTGCAAACTGGGGTGTATTCCTTTCGCCGGTCCCTGCTATCTCCGTCTTGGCTGGCAGTTTCTTGTTGCTGACGGTATTGCGGTTCTGGCACGAAGAGCGGCGTATGATGCGAAGCGCCAAAGCTCTGGCCACGGCCCAAAGCTACGCCATTAACTCCTTGACGTCGCTTGCGGAAACGCGTGACCCAGAGACGGGGCGCCACATCGTTCGGACACAACTCTACGTGCAGTTGCTTGTTCAGCGCCTCGCACGCGAGAAGGAGTATCGAACCCTGCTCACGCCCGAGGTTGTCGAGTTGATGCCGCGTTGCGCTCCATTGCATGACATCGGCAAAGTCGGAGTCCCAGACCGCATCTTGCAGAAGCCGGGAAAGCTCTCCGATGAAGAGTATGTGCAGATGAAGCGGCACACGTTGTTTGGATACGAAGCCTTGCGCAAAGCACAAGATGCGTCGCACGCACGGGACGAGCTTCCATTCTTGAGGATGGCGTGCGAAATTGCCTTGACGCACCACGAGCGTTGGGACGGGGCCGGATACCCCAATGGGCTGCAAGGGAACGGGATACCAATCTCGGGGAGGATTATGGCTCTCGCGGACGTGTACGATGCGCTTACCAGCAAACGTTGCTACAAGGAAGGGTTCTCCCACGATAGAGCGGTCGAGATACTCGTCGAGGGACGGGGAACTCACTTTGATCCACACATTGTGGACGCCTTCCTTGCCGAGGGTCGGAACTTCGAGCAGATTGCCAAGGAGTACGCGGACACCTGAATTCCGTTGGCGGCGAAAGTTCTGGCAAGGAGGCATGAAGTTCACGGACTCTTCGTACTTCTAGGTTTGAATTGTCTCATTAAGGTACTCGACCTTTGAGACGCACTATCAGAAGGGAGAGGGATACTCTGAAGGTGGCGCTTAAGCGTTGTCTCTGGAGGTACATTTCCGATAGCATTACAGGTGCTCTCGCGACAGGAAGAATCGAGTGCCAGTTCTTCTTGCGTGGAGCCTTGCGTTAGGTCGTGCTCTGACACCAGTGTCGTCACAAAGAGAATGCCTTGAGGCAAGCCCAGCAAGCCAGTCCGAGCAATTGCCCTAATCAAAACCACTGAAGCAATTCTCCGAGGGCAGTCATCAGTCCTCCATGCCGAAGACAGAATCTGGGAGCATATTCATGAGCGGTTCAGGCGTCTCGCCATTTATTCATAAACCCATTTGTTGCCCGGCGTGCAACGAACACAGCGAGCAACCCCACTTTCGTATGCGAATGTACTTGGAGGGGGAGCGGGAATCCGACGGCCACGTTATCGATTACAAATGGCTTGCGGAGAATGCCGCGCCGGTCCATCCGCCCTATTACTTTGTATACTTTTGCCGCCACTGCTTTTACGCGGATGTCTCCGGCGACTACTCCCGTCCCGTCGACAATGAACATGTCCCGTCTGTGTTGCGCGCATTCAAGCGCGCTCCGGATCGCGAGAAGGCGGTGATTGCGCTACTTGCAAAGCACATCAAATACGAGGACTTGACGTTTGAGTCCGCGATGCTGCTTCACTATTTGGCAGCGTACATTCAAATGTTGGCGCCGCAAAGCGAAATCGACAATCTGAAACTCGCGCGTCTCCTTCTGCGTATTGCATGGTTCTATCGGGAGCACGCACCTTCGGAGGGGGGAGCGGTACAAGGTACGCCTGAGAAGAACACTCTGGATGGGCTGACTGACTTTGAGAGCGCACTTCACCGGGCACGCGAAAGTTGGCTGAGAGCAAGCGTTCACTTGGACAAGCTGCTTGAAAGGGGCGACTCGCCCGAATCGAATGAGTGCCGCCAACATCGAGGCAACATTGAAAAGCTCATGGAGACGCAGATCGCCGAGGTCTTTCGACTGAAACGTCTGCTGAAGGAAGGAAATCTTGGCGCCGAAGGACACGGGGACGGCACCAACGGGGATTCAGGGCTCCGCAAACTGATGGCCTCGCTCAAGGCCGTCTGGCCGATGGCGCCGGCAGACGAGAATGAAGCGATGCGCGCGTCGCTTCGCTACCTGCAACAGGCCGTTTCAACGGACCCAGCGTTCGACAACTCCCAGACTTACTTGAATGGTATCTCCCTCATTGTCGACCTCCTCATTCGATGCAATGACCTAGATGCCGCATTCGAGACTGTGCGGGGAATTTACCGTGGCGCCGCGGAAGCGCGCTCGAAGGTGATGGACGAGTTGAAGGCAAAAGACCTCGATGAGACCGCAAGGCAGCGGCTCCTCGGCAAGATTCGCAAACTCTCCCGGTCCCTTGAGCATGCGGGCGAGATTCGATCCAAGCTCATCGGACTCCTCGCATTGCGTGATCAAGACTTGATTCGAAAGGTACTGATTGACCACGCCGGCGTTGCGGCTGCCAAGGCAATGACCGCACTGGAGCAGAATGGGATTATGCCCGCGGTTGTTGCTTATCTAAACGACAGAGGTGACTTGGAGCCTGGCAAGACGAGAGCGTTACGAGACGCGTAGAGGAATCTAACGGGCGCGTCAGAAGCGAATCTCGTAGCCGATGCAAAGATGGGGCTCCAGGGGGTGCTTGGAAATAATGTCGTGCTGCTGCTTCACAAGCGGCCACTCCTCCGGGAGGCAGGCGCAATAGATGTACTCGATGCCGATGTAGGTTTCCCCGAGAAGCTTCTTGACCTCCTCGGGCGCACGCATGCGAAAGCGGTAGTGCCGTCCGACTTCTTTCAAGCCTAGCCGGGCATAGTAACGTTGCGCCCTCCGGTCCTGGGTCCAATATTCCAGGCGGTGAAACCCCTTTCGCTTGGCGTCTTCGACCGTCGCGTCCATCAGGAGCTTGCCGATATTGTGCCCCGTGAATTCGGGCAGCCTGCCAAACTCCAACACGTATCCGCCAGGGCTATCTTTCAGGAAACAGATTTCGCCCGGCGTGTGCTCGTACTGGGCGTCGGTGAGCCCCACAATCTTTCCGTCGCACGTCGCTACAAGGCGCGTTGTCTCAAAACCCTCGTAAGCGGGGCGCTCTTGTATCGAATAATTCCACGCGTGCGAAATGGTGAGAATGATTGCATGGACACGCATCCATTCGGCTTCGTCTTCGGGGCGGTACTCGCGAATTTGGATGTTCATTGGGGTCGATCTTCTTCTTTGGCCGGGAGGATATTCAACTTCTTGGAGAGGATCGCATCGGCCTCGGACGACTTCCCCAACACCATTGCCGCGGCTTTGAGATTATCTCGGGCGTCCTCGAACTCGCCGTTCATGGTAACCGCTTTGACGAAATATTCGTAGGCCTTCTCGTGATCGCCCATGGACCATAACACGGCGCCAAGGTCGTTGAAGTTGCGATCGATGGACGGGTTTGTACCGATGGCATCCTTAAGCAGGCGTACGGCTTCGGCTGCATCGCCACGCGCAAAAGCCTCACGTGCATCGCGATTCAGCGAATACGACAATTGAGACAGGCGCGCACCCCCTGAGTCGTCCAGCCTCCACTTATCCTTGAACCGGCGCGCATTTCGATTCATCAGGTCGGAGTAGATGTCCGGCGTGTACCCCATCGCACTGAACGTGCGACTCCCGTAGTGAAATACAAAGCAATCGGCGGCGATGCAGATACGGTATCCAGCCTTTCGAACACGCATGCAATAGTCGTCGTCCTCGAAATTTCCGATTCCGAAAGACTCGTCGAGTGGCCCGACCTCTTTCAAGGCCTCGTCGCGAATCAGCATACAGAACCCCACTAGGCGTTCCGTTTCGAGGAGAGCACCCTCGCGCTCCTGCGAAAGGCGGGATGAATAGGCATTGATTTCCGTCATTGTCTCAAAGGAGAGACCTTCGATTAATTGCGGACCCGAGACGCAGTTACTCATGGGACCGACAAGGCCGATGCGCTCGGAGGATTCGAGGGCGCGCACAAGATTCGAGAGCCAGCGCTCGGGAACGAGTGTGTCGCTGTTGAGGATAAGAACATGGCCTTCCGCATGGGGAAGACCGAGATTGATTCCTCCAGGAAATCCAACATTCTCGGGGCTGTGAACGACTCGCGCCCCCGTCACCGAATCGAAGAACTCTCCCACGCCGTCGGTTGAGCCGTTGTCCACCAGAATCAGACGGTACGGATAGTCCGTGCCTGCCAGAATAGATCCGACGCACTGCCGGCAATAGGCAACTTGGTTATGGGCGGGGATAATTATAGAGACGGTCGTCGGCACAGGATCATCCAAGCCGTTCGCCGATGCGCGGGCGCCGAAAGAGCCTTGGCCAGAACCACGGGACCGGACGTAACGTGTACGCAATTTCCACCGTAATGACGCCGTTTCCTGTGGCGACCTTTATGCGCGGCATGCTCTCGATGACTTCTCCCGGTTGTGCCTCAATGTGTTTGCGGCCCAATTGCACTCGCGAAAGATATACCGTGCGGCCCTCGTGCCTGAGACGCGCCAAAGTAAAGGGGAAACAGGCCCGCACCTTGCGTTCAATCTCCTCCGCGGGCAACGTCCAATTGACATATAACTCGGCAGGCTTGAGGCGTTTGTCGTATGTGGCAAGGGCCCCATCCTGAACCTCGCCCTTCAAGCCATGCTCCTCGATGTATGCAAGGAGTTCGGGCAGTTTCTCGCTGGCCAAATCGGACGCGCGGCGATGAAGGGAACCAGCCGTGTCCATATCCGTGATCGGCATGACGTACTGCTTCAAGATATCGCCGGTGTCGATGCCTTCGGCCACGACATGAAAGGTGACGCCCGTTTCGCGCTCACCTGCCAGGATGACGGCCGTGAACGGATTGGGGCCACGATGCCTTGGAAGGAGCGACGAGTGGCAATTGACGCATCCGATTGAGGGAAGGTTGAGCAAAGGCTTCTTCAGGATAATTGCGAACCCGCCTACCAGAAGAAGGTCCGGTTGAAGTCTCCGCAATGGTTCCAGTTCTGCGTCCGTCATCTTGTCGATGTATATAAGCGGGATGCGTTTCCTTAGGGCCATGCCCGAGACTTCCCGCGTGGGGAAAAAGACCGCGCCCAAGATTGGGGCCAAGTAGCGCTTTGCGCCCCGATAGCGGCGGGCGTCTTGCACGAGCGCCACAAGTTCGTGGTTTGAATCCATCACGGCCTTTACGAGCATCGAAGCGAGATAGCCACCACCGGCCACGGCAATGCGCATGAACTAAGACTCCATAGTGGCGCGGTACCATGCAAAGAACATAAGCAAGGCCCAGAATTGACGTCGTCGATAGAGATTGTGCGAAGCCGAACGCAAGATAGTCTCGACTGCGTGCCACTTGAACAATCCGGTCGCGTCGACACGCTCCGGGGTAATGCACTCCCGGGTGACCGCGTCGATAACACGCTGCACGTTTCCACTCTGCGGCACCTTGAAATCCCGGCGTGCTCGCAATCGTATCGGCGAAGGCAAGCGGCCTTTCATCGCAAGACGAAGCAGAGGCTTGCTGCGAACTCCAAATTTGAGATCGGGCGGAATGCTGAGCGCGAAATCGAGCATTGCATCATCCAGGAATGGATGCTCAAATGCGATGCCGTGGGCCGCGCCGATACGGTCGCATTTGGCCAGCAAGAGATTCGGCAACCCCACGTGCAAGTCGAGAGAAAGCACGTTGGTGGCCAGATCGTGTTGGGTAAAGTGCTCTCCCACGGGAGATGCCGCGGGACCCAGTTCATGCAACGCCGCTTTCACGGCTTCCGTATACAGGTCCTCTCGTTCTCCCTCGTCGAACACGCTGAGAAGAGAAAGGTATGAGCGCTTCGGATCGCGGATGGCCGCTAAGTACCGGCTGGCACGGCGGACAAACACATTGGGGGGAAGCGCTGGCGTGATGTCGCTCAGTAGTCCCGCGGGAATCAACGGTTTGACTCCCTGGGCCTTCTGCAAGAAATGATAGCGAGGATAGCCTCCCAGGAGTTCATCCGCTCCATGACCGGACACGAACGTTGTGCCCTGCTCGGCCGCGGCTTCGGCGACAAGCCATAGCGGGAAGACGAGGGGGTCTGCTACGGGCTCGTCCAAGCACGCAATGCAGCGAAAGAACGCCTCCTCGCTGAATCTTCGCCCTTGCATGGTTTGTAGGCGCGCGCGAAGCCACTTCGCGGAATCCTTGGCCAAACGCGTTTCATCTTGCCAACTACGTTCCAGCGTTACAAAGCACGGATGAAGCTGCGGACGAAGCGTCATGAGAGATGCCGCGTCGATACCGGAAGACCACAGCAGGAGTTCAGACCGCGTGCGGGCAAGCGCGCGTTCCAGGCGCTCACGAATCCCCTTGGACGCCTCGTCTCGGCCCATCTCCTTTGTTCGGAAATCGAAGGAGGCAAACGCTTTTGCGGTACACCGACCGGAGGCATACTCGAGCGCGTGTCCAGGTTGGACGCGGTGGATCCCTTGGAGTATCGATTCGGCCCCCGGCACGCAACGGAGTGTCAGGTAACGATCGACGGCAACAAGATTAAGGCGCTTTGGGATGCAGCCCGAAGCCAACAAGGCCTTCATTTCCGTAGCGAAAATCAGGAAACCATCGCCCACATGATAGTAGAGGGGTTTGCGCCCGAGCCGGTCGCGTACAAGCCACCAGCGCGATCCGCTATCCAGTGAAGCGACCGCCGCAAATGCTCCACGAAGGTTGAGAGCGCCGGGATTCTTGCCTCGTGCGCAGGCCGCATGAACTTCCGCCGGCTTCAGTTCCGCACCGCCGGTATCTCTTGGAATGCCATCCACGAGGCAAAGCGGGTCTTCAACGAAATGAGTCGCCGCAACGGAAAAGTTGGCCGCTTCCATGCGATGCATGTGCGGGGCGCGAGGCGCCAATTGGCAGATCATGGCATCGAGGGCGGCCGGATTTGGACGCCCCAGAATGCCGCATAGAGCACTCATGTTCAGAACACCTTCCGCGAATCGATGAGTAGCGTCACGGGTCCGTCGTTGACAAGACTGACCTCCATGTGCGCTCCGAATTCGCCGGTTTCGACACGGATATTTCGAGTGCGCAGTGACTCAATGAAGGCTTCATAGATGGGCACGGCATGCTCCGGACGCGCGGCCTCCGTGAAGGATGGCCGCCTCCCCTTTCTGCAATCGCCGAAAAGCGTGAACTGCGAAACTGCGAGTATACTCCCTGCGATGTCTTGCACGGATAGGTTGAATTTGCTTGCCTCATCCGAAAAGCAGCGTAGCCCCGAAATCTTCTCGGCCATCTGCCTGGCATCGTCGAGCGAATCGTCTTCGGCGATTCCGAGCAGGACCAGCAATCCTCGCCCAATACGCCCGACCTCGCGCCCGTCAACCGAGACGCAAGATTCGGAGACTCGCTGAACCACTGCGCGCATTGGACTCCTTTTCCCATGGACTACCCACTGAATGAGTCTATCAGGGTGCTCAAAATGCGTCAAAGTGCGCTTTGGGCTTCCAATGCCATGTGCGCATTCGGTGGCGCGCGCGGCGAATAGACCAAAGCGGAGTTTGAAGCATATACTCTGCACTGAGTCCTGGCAGAAGGAGGTCCCCTCATGATTGTTGGCGTACCGAAAGAGATCAAGACCGGCGAGGCCCGCGTATCGCTGGCGGCGTCAGGCGTTTCGGCATTCGTAGCCCACGGGCACAAGGTTCTGGTTGAAAAAGGCGCTGGAGTGGGCAGCGGCATTCCCGATGCCGAATACCGGGCAGCGGGGGCGCAGATTGTTCAGCAAGCCCGTGCAGTCTGGGAGCGCGCCGAGATCATCGTGAAAGTGAAAGAGCCCATCGCCCAAGAGTGGGAGTACATGCACGAAGATCAGATCATCTACACCTATCTGCATCTGGCTTCGGACGAGCACTTGACGCGCGCCATGATGAAGAAGCGTGTGGCAGGCGTCGGCTACGAGACGATTCAACGAGACGACGGAACACTTCCGTTATTGACGCCTATGAGCGAAGTGGCCGGACGGCTCTCCGTGCAGAAGGGGTCTCACTGTCTGGAAGCGCTCTATGGCGGAATGGGGATTCTGTTGAGTGGCGTCTCGGGTGTGAAGCCGGCGCACGTTGTCATTCTTGGCGCGGGCACGGCGGGACAGAACGCGTGCAGGGTCGCCGTAGGCATGGGGGCTCATGTGACAATACTGGACGTGGATCCGGCGCGGCTCCGCTATGTTTACGACATCATGGGCGGACACGTGACGACCTTGGTGTCGAACCGAGCGGCAGTTGCCGAGGAAGTATCCCATGCCGACCTCGTGATCGGGGCAGTGCTGATTCCGGGCGCGCGTGCGCCGCGATTGGTAACCAAGGAAATGGTGCGCTCCATGCGGCCGGGGGCGGCCATCGTAGACATTGCCATCGATCAGGGTGGATGCTTCGAGACCTCCCGCCCGACGACGCACGACGATCCAACGTATCTCGTCCACGACGTCGTTCATTACTGCGTGACGAATATGCCTGGAGCGGTCCCGAGGACTTCGACTTACGCTTTGACGAACGTAACCTTAGGTTACGGTCTAGCCCTCGCCGACAAAGGCCTTGAGCGGGCCATCGCCGAGGACAGGGCGCTGAAACGCGGACTCAATGTCTATCGAGGAGCGGTGACCCACAAGGGAGTGGCGGACGCGTTCGGGTTGGATTGCGTCGAGGTGTAGCGTGGGCAAAGCGGAAATGCGCCGCGATATCGAGTATCTTGCAGGCAATCTGACGCACCGCGGGGCGAGCACCAAAAGCGAGCGTGCGGCAGCCGAGTATTTGCGCGAACGCCTGACCGGAATCACGCCCGACGTCGAAATCGACGACTTCTACGCCATCGAAAGCCCGTGGCTCCTGTTTGCCTCCTACTACGGGGAAGCCATTGTCGTGGCGCTGTTGGCCTCCTGGGAACCGTGGGTCGCCTTTGCGTATGGATGCGTAGTCTTTCTTCTGTACTTGGCGGAGTTTTCCGGATACCGCATCTTGGGGAATCTCCTGCCGCAGTATGAGACGCAGAACGTCGTCGCGCGACTGCACGCAATCAACCCCAAGGCGCTGATCGTGGTCACGGCGCACTACGATACGCCGCGCGATCATATGCTCCGGCGCCCGGAGATTGCGCGTTGGTTACGAGCCGCTCATATCGCGGTGGTCATCAGCATGGTGGCACTCTTGGCGTGTTGCGTGATGCAAGCGGTGGGCCTATTCGAAGAATGGCCCGTTCGAGTGGACATGGTTCTGCAGTGGGTATCGCTCGGCATACTTGTGGGTGCGGCGCTTGCCTCAGCCTCCTGCGAACTCTCGGAGGACTTTGTGCGAGGCGCTTCCGACAACGCTTCGGGCGTGGCCGTGCTTGTCGAGTTGGCAACACGCCTCCACGAGCAACCCGTCGAAGACGCCGATGTATGGTTTGTGGCAACAGGCAGCAAAGAAACATGGCTTAGCGGGATGCGGCATTTCCTGCGTGCACATCGCCTGAATCGAGCGGATACCTACTTCGTAAACATCGACGAAGTCGGTGCGGGCGAGGTGCGGTATATCGAAGCGGAAGGGCTGCTGCATACATTCCGAGCCGACCTACGTTTGATTGAAGCGGCCGAGGAGGCAAGCAACGTGTTCAAAGCTAGACCAACTGTTTGGCGGGGACTTCCCACCGATGCGTATCTAGCTCTTGTTCGAGGCTATAAGGCAATCGGAATTACCGCTCAAGGCGGACGCACGGACTTCGATGTCGACGGGGACCGGCCCGGCGAAGTCGATTATGGAACCGTAGCACACGCGGCGGACTTCGTCGACTCGCTGATTAGGGTGGTGTCAAAGCACACGGTTTCGCGCGACGACGCTGCGTAGCTCCGCGTAGACTGGCTGTCTGGAAATCCTTCTTGGTTCTCAGTACGCTAGAATGAACAGAGACAAGGCCTCTCATGCAGAGTCTTCGCTGGCTGGATGGGCTCGTATTCAGGGGGTATCCATGAAGTCATCGGCGATAGTAAGTCTCGGTATCTTGTTCCTCTCTTTCCAGGTGCAGGCTCAAGAAGAGGCTCTGGGCACATCAGGCGAAGACTTGGCGCTGAAGACTCCTGTCTTCAATACGGCTCCCGGCCCTGAGTACACCAACAACAAGCGCCTCTTTCAGGGAATCCCCGGTCTTGAGCGAGCCAAGAATGGGCGTCTATGGGCAACCTGGTATGGGGGCGGCAAAGGGGAGGACCAGGACAATTACTGTATGCTCGTGACGAGTGGCGACGACGGAGCAACTTGGTCGACCGTGAAAGCCGTGGTCGATCCCGTTGGCGACGTTCGCGCCTTCGATCCCTGCCTGTGGCTCGATCCAGATGGCAAGCTGCGGTTCTTCTGGGCACAGGGGTACAGCCATTGGGATGGCCGTGCAGGAGTCTGGTTCGTGATGACAGAGGATGCGGACAGCGAGAACCCAGCATGGTCCGAGCCGCGCCGGATATGCGACGGCATTATGATGAACAAGCCCACTGTATTGAGCACAGGGGCCTGGCTGCTCCCAATCTCCATCTGGTCGTTCCCGGCAAACGTTATGAAACCGGAATACGCTCACGACATAACCGGCAATTCGGGTTCCAAAGCCTACGGTTCCACCGACCATGGGACAACGTGGGAAATGCTTGGCTTCTCGGACATCAAGGGACGGGGATGCGACGAGCACATGATCGTGGAGCGGAAGGACGGAAAGCTATGGATGCTGGCTCGCACGAACTACGGCATAGGAGAGTCGTTCTCGGGGGATGGCGGAAGGACCTGGAGCGAAGGCAATCCGTGTTCGGCAATCTCACACATCCCAACAGCGCGTTTCTTCATCCGGCGTCTTGCCTCGGGAAAGCTTCTGCTCGTGAAGCACAATCCTCCCGAAGGAAAAGTCCGCTCCCACTTGACTGCATTTCTTTCGGATGACGACGGACAGACGTGGAGTGGGGGATTGATCGTTGATGAACGGAAGTCCGTCTCCTATCCGGATGGCGTCCAAGCGCCAGACGGGACCATTTACCTGATCTACGATTTCGAGCGTGGAAAGGCGCGCGAGATACTGATGGCAACGTTCACCGAGGAGGACGTCGCGCAGGCCAAGTATACGTCGCCAAAGGCGCGCTCGCGGGTGCTTGTGAACAAGGCGACCGATTGATAGCGGCGCCTGGGGGAATCGCATCATGCAAGAGGTAGACTGGCGGTTGGTAGCTATCCCTGGGGCCGGGATGATCTTGGTGGCAGCGTTGAGTATCGCGCTGTGCAAAGGCTGGGCAGGGTCCAAATTCCGATGGATGTGGGTAGGCGCGGGTCTCTGGTTTGTAGCGGTCGCACTCAAGCTCGTTTGCGCCATTCTCGCCAATCAATCGATCTTTGCTCTGCTTGAACGCTCGCTTTCCCATTTCTGGTATGTGGCGCTTGGAAGCATGTACGTGGGAGTGTCGTCCGCAGTTTTCGAGATAGGACTGACTTTTGTTGCAGTAATGATCTGGCGCGACTTGGGTAGAAGCGCAGACCGTGCAATCGGAATCGGCGTGGGCGCAGGGGCCTTTGAGGCCGCGCTTCTGGGCGTTTCAAGCGCGGCAAGCGCCGTTGTGCTCTATATGGGACTGCCGGGATCGGACGAGATCGGCAAGGCCTTGCAGGCGTCGAGTGTCCATGCCTCAGCATTGTGGCTTGTCCCGATAGTCGAGCGCGTACTTGCTATCTCCTGCCACGCGTCTTCGCGCGCCCTCGTCTTGTTGGGTGTAACCCATCGAAAGCCCCTGATGATTCTTGCCGGCGGCGCGATTTTTGCCTACATCGACAGCGTCGCGGGGTTCGCGCATCTCTCAGGCGCGTTGACAACCCATTCCGTGTGGTGGATCGAGCTGGCCATATTGCCGGCCGCGCTGGTGAGCATTCCAGTCTTGCGGTGGTGCTCTCGGGTCTTCCCCATAAAGAGTCCGCTTGTGTTGACAGCAGAAGGTACCGATTGACGCGAAGCCAATTTACGAAATAGGCATAGAGCAGAAAACCCAGCTTCACATTTGTTCCAAAATTCTATTCTTCTGGTCATTCATAGACAATAGGTTACCCCGTTATGTATGCCTCTTGGGTGCGCCGGTTTGACGGCGGACGAAAGGCACTCTACAATCTGGGAATCAGGGGTGCAGCATGTGGGGGAAGTCCGGCTGCGCATAAGACGACTAAGCAGTGAAGGAGGTCAAATCATGGAAGCACGGGTGCACAATTTTTCCGCGGGTCCGTCCGCATTGCCGTTGCCGGCGCTTGAGGAAGCGCGCGACAATCTCTTGGTATTGCCCGGAGCGGGCGCTTCGGTGATGGAGATCAGCCACCGATCGAAGCAATATGACGCGGTGCATCAAGGTGCGAAAGCGAATATCGCCAAACTGCTGAATCTGCCCAGCAACTATAAAGTCCTGTTCATTCAGGGCGGAGCGTCCACGCAGTTCTCCATGATTCCGATGAATTTCCTTCGCGGAAAGGGCGGCAGCGCCGACTATCTGATCACGGGTTCTTGGGGCAGCAAAGCCCTCAAAGAAGCCAAGAAGGATGGCGCGACCAAGACTCCCTGGAACGGCAAGGAAGAAGGGTATGTTCGCTTTCCCAAACAGAGCGAATTGAATCTGGACCCGAATGCCTTGTATTGCCACGTGACCTCCAACGAGACCATCGAAGGTGTCGAAATGTTCGACGAAGTCGACACGGGAAGCGTCCCGCTGATGTGCGATGCCTCGTCGAATTTCCTTTCTCGCCCAATCCCCGCGGACAAGTACGCGCTGATTTACGCCGGCGCGCAGAAGAATCTTGGGCCCGCGGGCGTCGCGGTGGTGGTGATTCGAGAAGACCTGCTGGAGCGCGTGCCCGAGGGTCTGCCTTCCATGCTCGATTACAAAATCCACGCGGACAACGATTCGCTGTACAACACCCCTCCGTGTTTCGCGATTTACATGGTCTATCTCGTAACGAAATGGCTTCTGGAGACGGTGGGCGGTATCGACAAAGTGGCCGCCGTCAACAAAGAAAAAGCCAAGCTGCTTTACGAGACCATCGACGCAAGCGGCGGATACTACCGCGGGCACGCGAAGGCGGAAAGCCGTTCGCTGATGAATGTGACGTGGCGGCTTCCGAGCGAGGAACTTGAACAGAAGTTCGTGAAGGAAGCCACTGCGGCCGGTCTCCATGGACTCAAGGGACATCGTTCGGTAGGCGGTTTGCGCGCATCCATATACAACGCCGTTGGGCTGGACAGCGTGCAGGCATTGGCGTCGTTCATGAAGGCTTTCCACTCTGCCAACGGTTAAGGCAAGCAGTGAACTGGGGCAAGGCAAGGAAGCCGATGTTGGCGTAATGCCTGCCTAGTGATTTGCAGGACGAATCCGGGCGTGCGAGGACCCTGAATGCTTCAGTCACTCTTGGAGCGTACGGCGAGAAGTCTCGAAAAGCGCGGCCTCCCCTTCATGATTATTGGAGGGCAGGCAGCCTTTGCGCACGGAGAGCCGCGCGCGTCGAAGGATATTGGCATCGCGTTGGGATTCGGCCCGGAGAAGGTCGAAGCGGTATGCGAAGTCATGCGGGAAGTAGGCCTGACTTCGCTCGCCGAATCTCCCGAACACTATGTTGCGGAGACCTATGTCCTGCCCTGTCTCCACGAAAAGGCAGGCATTCGAGTAGGGTTTATTTTTACACTTACTGGGTATGAAGCCCGCGCCATTCAGCGGGCCATACCCAGGAAAGTAGGCAAAACGCTCATCCCGTTCGCATCCCCCGAAGACCTGATTGTCGAGAGAGTTTTCTCGGGAGGACAGCAGGACCTTGACGACGCTCAGGGAATGCTGTTGCGCCATCCGGGATTGGATCTCGAATATATACGGGAGGTCCTCGCCCATCTGGAGCAAGCTTTGGGACTGACGCTGCTCGCAAGGTTCGATGCTATCGCGGCAGTTCGCGAGGAATCGGATGTACACAAGTAGAATGCCCTCACGTTGTGCGGGGTGGAGAGGAATTCGGTGCGCGTACGCAAAGCAGTAATTACGGCGGCAGGGCGCGGGGCGCGGTTGTATCCGGCTGCCGACACGGTGCAGAAAGCAATGCTGCCGCTCATGGATCGGGACGGCGTGGTGAAGCCGGTCATTCAGATCATCGCCGAAGAGGCGCTGGAAAGCGGAATTGAAGAGATTTGCGTCATTTGCGCCCCGGGCGACGACGCCCAGTATGCGCGATTGTTCGAGTCGCTCAGAACCAATCTCCTTGCCGCGCACAAAGGTGAGGAGTGGGCCAAGCTACAAGCCGACCGTCTTTCGGGTCTTGCTCGAAGCCTCCGGTTTGCTCCGCAAACGGAAGCGCTAGGCTACGGTCATGCGGTCTATTGCGCCCATGAATTCGTGGGCGACGAGCCGTTTCTCTTGCTCTTGAGCGACCACCTCTACGTGTCGCATCTTCCCGGAACGCGCTGCGCGCAACAGATTATTCAACTTGCTACGCAAGAGGGCTGCAGCGTTGCCGGCGTCCAAGCAACCCGCGAGCGGTTGGTCGGGCACTATGGGACGGTGGCCGGCAAGCGTCAGGCCGACATACCCGGCGCGTACCAGATCGAGCGCATCCTCGAAAAGCCTTCGTTGAGTGTCGCGGAAGTCGAGTTACACACGCCGGGACTCCGCGTCGGGCATTATCTATGTTTCTTCGGCATGTACGTCCTGATGCCTTCGATATTTCGTGTGTTGGAGGAAAACGTCTCCTTCGCGAAATCGAGCGGCGGGGACGTGCAGCTGACGACGGCGCTCAATGCGCTCGCCGTCAAAGAGCGATGCTTAGCCCTGGAAGTTAAGGGATCGCGCTACGATATCGGCGCGAAGTATGGAATGCTTCAGACTCAGATGGCGCTGGGCTTGGCAGGGCAAGACCAGAGTGAAATCCTCACGACAATCGCTGAGTTGCTCGCGGAGTCGCGGCTCCATGGCGGCGACTAGCCCGGTGAATCCCTTCCTCGCAACAATTACAAGCACTGACGCCGAGGTGCGCAACCGGTCGTTTATGTCCCTCCGCGGAGGCTTGAGCTCATCGGATCTGCTTGCCGCACTCGACGAGGTCGAGCGCTTTCGCGGCAGAGCCTCCAATCTTTACGAGCGGGTTCGCGCGACCTTGTTTTTGTACGCGGGTTGCCGATTCTCCTTGCTGGAGGCAACGGACCTCTCGCCTGTTGGAAGGGTTCCCTATGATGGCTTCACCGACCTGCTCAACCGGAGGTTTGAAGAGGCCATCGCACGGTTCCGCAAAGCACTTGCGGAGCAAGGGCCGAACGCAGCGGTCTTGAGTGCACTCGCGGAGGCCTACCGGCACCTCGCCTTTCAGAACCTCGCCGATCAAGTGCGGCGAAGCGTACGTGCGGGGCGCGGTAATCAGTGGATGTTTCGCGTCGGACACACGGACGATCACCCCGTGCGAATTCGGCCTGAGCTGCTGCAACGCGAACAGGGCTCTCTGCTTTATCCGCTTCTGATTGAATCGACTCCCGTGCGGCTCGACCTCAGCCACAGCGGATGGTCCGACATTTTCTTCCTGGGTATGGACTATCCCGAGGGTGCGCGGGTTGTGAACATCTCGGTCGATCTCGCCGTTTATGGCCGCGATGCGAGCGTGCGTCCTCCTATACGCTGTTACGTGCGCGTAATCCCAGAGCCCCTGCTTCGGCTCACAAGCGTAGACCTAAACGCGACGAAGGACGTCACTGAACTGTCCGACCTCTTCAATTTCGGCAATGACTACTTAAGCCTTCTGAAGGCGGGCGTCATTGCGAGCGGGCTCATTCCTCCTTCCTTGGAAGGGACTTCCCACTCGATTGCGGAGGTGCTCTCCCGGATTGCGGGAAGGGGCATGGGACTTGAGCTGGTTACCCAAGTCAACGACATTCCAAAAGGGTCCCGGCTGGCGGTCTCGACGAACCTGCTGGCAGGCATTGCCGCAGTGCTCATGCGCGCAACGGGCCAGACCGCTTCACTCGAAGGCCCTCTCGGCGAGAGCGAACGACGACTTGTCGCGTCGCGCGCCATCCTCGGCGAATGGCTGGGCGGATCGGGTGGAGGCTGGCAAGACTCGGGGGGGGTATGGCCGGGCATCAAAGTAATTGAGGGCGCGCCTGCAACACCGAGCGATCCCGAGTACGGTGTCAGCAAGGGAAGGCTACTGCCGCGCCACCGGATTCTCGGGGCGGACGAACTGCACCCCGAGATTACCGAACGCCTCGCGCAATCGCTGGTCCTTGTTCATGGAGGGATGGCGCAAAACGTCGGACCCATTCTTGAGATGGTCACCGAAAAATATCTGCTCCGCTCTGAAATCGAGTGGCAGGCCCGATTCTCCATGCGAACGATCTTCGACGGTATACTCGCGTCGTTGAAGTCCGGAGACATTCGGGAACTCGCGCGTCTGACGACCAAGAACTGGAACGAGCCCCTCAAGTCGATCATTCCTTGGGTTACCAACCATTTCACGGAGACCCTGACTAGGCGCGCGCATGAGACCTTTGGCAGCGACTACTGGGGCTTCCAAATGCTCGGAGGAATGTCGGGCGGCGGCATGGCCATGTATGTTGCGCCTCAACAGCACCACCGTTTTCGCGACGAGATTCTAGAGGTAATGCGGCGCACAAAACGAGAAATGGAAGACGCTCTGCCGTTCGCCATGGATCCTGTTGTCTATGACTTTGCGATCAATCAAGCGGGCACGACGGCGGCGCTTCGCCAAGGCGACGACGCCCTGATGCCCTCGCGATATTACGCGTTGCAGACCCCGGAGTTGGTCCGGCGCGCACCAGAGACTATTCCGTATCTGCGCCGCGCCGAGTTGGATCACGTCACTGCGCGATCCAGCAACCCGGAAGAGACGTTTGGACTTCTTCGCACCATCGTCAGCAATCTCTTTCGAGTAGCGGACCCCGCAACACAATCCGACCGGATCGAGTGGGACCGGGGCGCGCACCAAATCAAAATAGATAACGGGTTCGACGCAATTCAGCACGAACAACTGCGCGCGGACTTGCGTAGCGGGCGTATTGGCTTGGCTCACAACAGGCTTTCCGTCGAAACGGAAATTGACGACATTGCTCCTGGCGACGTGACGCCATTCGAGGACCGCGACGGGGCACGGAAGCTTGGCGAGGACGCTCTGCGCGATGGGCGTGTGGCCGTTCTGTCGCTGGCGGGCGGTGTTGGCAGCCGTTGGACTACGGGAGCTGGCGCGATCAAAGCGCTCAATCCCTTTGTAATGCTTAACGGGAGGCACCGGAGTTTCCTGGATATTCACCTTGCGAAAACGCGTGCTACTGCGTTGGCCTACGGGGCAAGCCCGCCGCATGCAGTCTCCACCAGCTTCCTCACGCATGCGCCGATCGAACGGCATTTGGATCGTACCGGCAACTGCGGCTACGACGGTCCAGTCCACCTGAGTCCGGGCCGCTCCATCGCGCAACGCCTTCTTCCGATGGTACGTGACCTTATGTTTCTGTGGGAAGAGATGCCCCAGGAAACGCTCGACGAACAGAAGCAGAAGGTGCGCGAAGCCGTGCGAAGCACTCTGATGGGGTGGGCGCGAACCGTAGGAGAAGGCAACGATTACGTGGACAATGTCCCGATCCAGAGGTTTAATCCCCCGGGACATTGGTATGAAACACCAAACCTGCTGAGGAACGGCGTGCTGGCTGGAATGCTGCGTGAACGTCCTCAGCTTGAGACAATCATGCTCCACAACATCGACACGCTCGGCGCCGATCTCGATCCCCTCGCGCTGGGGCTTCACTTATCCTCAGGCAGAACCCTCACCTTTGAGGTGGTGCCGAGACGAATCGTGGACCGCGGCGGCGGATTGGCCCGAGTCAACGGGCGAGTTCGATTGCTGGAAGGCCTGGCGCAACCGCGCGAGGAAGACGAGCTCAAGCTGAGCCACTACAATTCGATGACCACATGGGTGCAGGTCGACCAGCTTCTCGGCGTGCTCGGGTTGACGCGCGCGGACTTGGAGGGTCCTGAGGCGGTCATCGCCGAGGCGATTCGCAGGGTTGCCCAACGCGTGCCCACCTACGTCACAATAAAGGACGTAAAACGCCGCTGGGGGCACGGCCAGGAAGATGTCTATCCCGTGGCGCAGTTCGAGAAGCTCTGGAGCGACATGACCGGCTTGCCGGACGTGGCTTGCGGCTTTCTTGCAGTCCCACGCATGCGTGGCCAACAACTGAAAGACCCCAGCGAATTGGACCCGTGGGCCAACGACGGCAGCAAAGCCTACGTGGAACGGCTCTGCGCGTTCACGTAGTGCCTCTCAATCAGGCACGACGCGGTTCTATTGGCACTGCAGCGCGAGGTGCTTGTTGATCGCTCCGAGATACGCATGCACCGCAGCCTCGACAATATCCGTGCTCGCGCCGGTGCCGTAGTACGATTTGCCGTCCAGATCCACCGTGACGTGCGCCTCGCCCAAGGCCTCTCGGCCCGGCGTTGCCGCGCGAATGCTGAACTCCTGAAGACGTCCGCTGACTCCGGTAATCCGTTCGATTGCCTGGCATGCGGCGTCAACGGGACCGTCTCCGGTAGCCGTTTCCATGAATTCTTCTGTGCCGCGCTTGAGTTTCACGAAGCCCAGCGTGGGATCGCCGCCCGCCGTTCGCAATTGCTCCAGGGTATAAATCTCGAAGCTCTCATTGCGTGTCGATGCAATCAAGACGCGCAGATCGTCTTCATAAACCTCTTTCTTCTTGTCTGCAAGGGCGATGAACTTCTGATAGAGATTGGTCGTTTCTTCTTCCGTCAGCACAAATCCCAGATCGGAACAGCGCTTGGCTAACCCATGCTTGCCGGAATGCTTCCCAAGGACAAGCTCATTGCTCGTGCGACCGACCGACTCCGGAGTCATGATCTCGTAGGTAATCCGGCTTGCGATCACCCCGTGCTGATGTATGCCCGCCTCGTGCGCAAATGCATTGCGTCCGACAATCGGCTTGTTGTAGGCGACGGTCAATCCGGTCAGATTTCCGAGCAGCCGGCTGGTGTTCGTAATCTCTTCGGAAACGATACCCGTGAAAAACGGATAGACGTTCTGCCGCACTTTCATCGCCATGATGACTTCTTCGAGGGCCGTGTTGCCGGCACGCTCTCCGATGCCGTTCACGCAGCACTCAATCTGACGCGCGCCGCCACGGAGCGCTGCCACGGCATTGGCCACGGCCAAACCAAGGTCGTTGTGATTGTGGCACGAAAACACCACGCGTTCGGAACCGGGGGCGTTGGCAATCACAAAACGAAACATCTCTTCGATTTCGGTGGGCGTCGTATATCCGACGGTATCGGGCAAATTGATGACGTCCGCCCCCGCTTCGATTGCCACCTTGGTAACTTCCGCGAGATACGCCAGGTCGGTGCGAGTCGCGTCTTCCGCGGAATACTCGACGCGCCCGATCAGGCTCTTGGCGAGTCGGACGGCCTCGCCAGCGCGGTCCAGGACTTGCTGACGGCTCATCTTAAGCTTGAATTCGAGATGGATGTCGGACGTTGCGATAAAGGTGTGCAGAACCGGCGACTGCGCAACTTCGATGGCCTTCGCGGCACGTTCGATATCCGCCTTGCTGGCGCGCGCCAACGCGGCAACGCGCGGCTTCTTAATCAGCTTGGCCACTTGGCGAACACCTTCAAACTCCTGGTCGGACGCAATTGGGAAGCCGGCTTCTACGATGTCGACTCCAAGCCGCTCGAGCTGTTGCGCCATCTGGAGCTTTTCATGCACATTCATACTGGCGCCGGGCGACTGTTCGCCGTCGCGCAGAGTGGTATCGAATATCTCAACACGTTCGGACACGATTCCTCCTTTGAATCCGTGGGCAAGATCCTGCGCAGTATGCACGCCTCTCCGGTATAGTCTGGAGAAGGGTTTGCACGGCACGCGGCCACCCCATCAGCCTACCAAAGCAGTTGGAGGCACGTCAAAGAGAGGAACCGAGCAGGTTACTGGGAGTGTTGTGCCTCAACGAGATCGGGGCATTGGGCACTGGCGGCGCAATGCTGCTATCATCCCTCGCGACACCTAAGGTCAACTTCTAGAAAGGTCAGGGAAGTGGCGAAATTCAGCGCCAAGAATGCCGCGTGGAGGGTCGCATTTCGCTCCGCGTTGGGGATGTTCGCCCTCGCCCTTGCATGTGCAACGGGATGCGGAAGGGACAGTGCAAAACCAGCCAAATCGCAGCCTCCCCCCAAACCCAATGTCCTTCTCATCACTCTTGATACAACTCGGGTGGATCGGCTTGGGGCATACGGATTCGGATTGGCGCGCACCCCCAATATCGACGCGCTTGCGAGAGAAGGCATTGTTTGCACGGACTGCGCGACTACAGCGCCCATTACGTTGGTTGCGCACACGTCCATCTTGACGGGCCTGTTTCCACCCGCGCATGGAGTGCGAGACAACGGGACCTATGCGCTCAACGATCAGGCCGTTACCCTTGCCGAATCCTTAAAGCAGGCGGGCTACGACACGCACGCGGCAGTTTCCGCTCAGGTACTGGCGAAGCGCTATAACCTAACCCAAGGTTTTGACTCGTACGATGACGAGTTGTGGGAAGAGGACAAGCCTCCGCTGTTTATGATCCCCGACAGGCCGGGGCCAAAGACGGCGCGCCGTTCGACTTCCTGGCTCGATACGTGGTTTGCCAAGGATGACCGCCCCCCCTTCTTCATGTGGGCTCACTTTTTCGATCCTCATCAACCTTATGAATCCAAGGCAGATCAGCAGCACCTGATGCCGTCCCCCTACGATGCGGAGATTGCGCAGGCCGATCAGGCCGTCGGGATACTCGTCGATTGGCTCAAAAGTCACGGCGAGTTGGACAACACGGTAATCGTAGTTACCGCCGACCACGGGGAAAGCCTGGGGGAACACGGCGAGAAGACGCACGCGATCTTTATTTACGATGCAACGATTCGCGTACCGCTCATCTGGCGCTATCCCGCGCTGCTTCCCGCTCAGGCAAAATACGAAGGCCCTGTCCGCCTTGTGGATATCATGCCCACGGTCTTGTCGGTCCTTGAACTTCCCGGGGCGGAGAATACCCAGGGGTACGATCTTGTTCCCGCACTTCAAGGCAAAGTCGAACCGCCGAAGCTGCCTCAGTACTGCGAGTCCCTGCTCTCGGAAGTTGGGTTCGGGATGGCGCCGCTTTTTGGAATTCGTCTTGACGGATACAAGTACATCCGCGCGCCAAACCCCGAACTTTACAACCTCAATGAAGATCCGCGCGAACTCGCAAACCTGCACGCGAACTCGCCTGAGGTCGTCATGCGCCTGGACGCGGAACTCTCCAAGTTGGTCGCAGACAGCGAACAACGCGCATTGGTGGATAAGCGGAATCCCATGGACACCGAGACGATCGATATGCTTCAGGCGCTCGGCTATCTTTCGTCCGACTCGCAACGAAACGCCTTGCAAGGGATGGACCCCAAAGATGGGATGACCTACTACCAGAAGTTGGAAGACGCGCGGCATCTGGCCCAAAGAGACCGCTACGAAGATTCGGAGAAACTCTTGCGCGAAATCGTCTCGGAGCTTCCGCGTCACCTGTCGGCGCGCAATACGTTGGCTTACGTCCTCATGCGGCAACAAAAGCGCGACGAAGCGGAGAAGGAGTATCAGGAGTCGCTGGCCACGGACCCGAACCAGTCGCGTGTGGAACAGATGCTCGGATTCATCTGCTTGCAGCGAGGCGAATTCGAACAGGCCGGGCAGCACTACCGGAGAGCTTTGGAGATTACGCCACGGTTTGTGGAAGCGATGTTGCAGTTGGGGTTTGTGCTCGCGGAGAGCGGCGACATGGATTCGGCGCAACAATGGTACGAAAGAGCCCTCCAGGAAGACGCTTCGTCACCGCGCGCCCTCGCCAGCATTGCCGATTTGTATTTCCTACGCGAGGACTTCACGCGCGCCATGGCGGAGTACGATAAAGCGCTCGAAAAAGCGCCCACAAACTTCCACGCCCTCGTTCAGGCGGGTGTCTCCGCAACACGGTTGAAGGACTACGAGAAGGCTGCTGCGTACTATTCGAAAGCGGTCGACGTGCGCAACGACTCCTGGATTCCCGAATACAACCTGGCCTGCATATGCGCACTCCAGGGAAAGAACGAGGAAGCGATCGGCCACCTCCAGAATGTTTCGAAGAAAGGAATTGCTCCCGCTCGCTTCACGCAACTCCTTGGCACCGACACGGACCTGGACTCCATTCGGAATCTGCCCGCGTTTGCCGAGGTGCAGACGAAGGCCGATACGCCTGCCGGCAAGGAACTTCCTGTTCCCGTCAAGACGCCCTAGTGGCTGGGCGAAGAGCCGGCTGGAAGCCAGCGTTACAACTCTCATCAAGACGCCCTAGTGGTTGGCGAAGAGCCGGCTGGAAGCCAGCGTTACGACTCTCAAGATCGACGGACACGAACCACTAGCTTCGCGCGGCCCAGCGCTCCTGATGTCTCCGGTACACGATCGGAAGCGCAACAATAGCCGCGAGGATGAGTCCTGCGCTGACCAACTGCCCCGAGGTAAGGCCGAAATAGGCGACCGTCACGTCACCACGGTACCACTCGACAACGAAGCGCAACACTCCTTGCAGCACGGCGAACAGCAGGATGGTGACACCCGCGAACGATTCCCATTCGAGGCTGCGTTTGAGCACCAGAAACGCCAGCGTCAGTCCAATGGCCAGATAGATCTGCGTGGGATGAACCGGAAGGGACCGAAGAGCCGTCACCGCAATGACACCCAAGTCTACTTGCGAATTGAATGCATACGACCCGGACGGATATGTCAATGCCCACGGCGCGGGCGTAACGCACCCCCAGCAGCAGCCATTGAACAAACACCCCACGCGCCCTATGGCCTCGCCCAGCGCGGCGTAGGGCGCGGCGATATCCAGGGCATCGAGCAACGATATGCGCTTGACCAGAAGTATCACCAGAAAAGTGAGTATTCCGGCGATCAGTCCGCCGTGGAACACGAGTCCAGGCTGCCAGAATTCAAACGCCCGCCAAACACGCGTCCATCCTTCGAATTGCACAACATGAAAGACCCGCGCGCCCAAGTA
>JBHEKO010000278.1:0-2937 GCA_041859475.1 Candidatus Hydrogenedentales bacterium | reverse complement strand
GCGGTTCAGTCCGGCTCTGTGAACGGTCAAGAAGGCAAGGCTCCCAATGATTGGCACTCCCAGTGCGGCTGCCAGGATGGGTGAGAGCACGCCGAGCGCGGATAGCAGGAAAAGACCCGATATCGCCCCAAGAAGTCTGGCGATCTCTAACCAGTAGGCCCAGCGCCGAGCCTCCACGATTCCTCCCATGGAGAGCAGCGACCACGCAAATGCGAGACAGACGATGGCTTTGGCACCCAGGGTCAAGCCCGATTCGAGGGTCAAGAACCCCACTGCCCCAAGGACGAGTGGGATGAAATGGGCCAGGGCGTATGCGGTTAATGGGGGCGATGCCTTTGCGTCGTAGCGCTCGTAGAAGGCATGCGTCGTGTGCGCTGGAGGGCCTTGCCTCTCAAAACCGGCGGGACGCCATGCCGGGGGCATAAGGAAGAGTAGGGCCTTGTCTCGCCAGCTTGGGACTCGAGCGACCAACTTGCATAGGTCGACCCAGTATTGAACCTGCCCCCATACTGGGTTCCAGCTTCTCAGGGGGGTGGCCGTCCCGTAGAGGGGCTCCTCTTCTTCCTCGACGAAGCTGCCGAACATCCGGTCCCAAATGATAAGGACACCCGCGTGGTTCTTGTCGATATATTTTGGGTTCTTCCCGTGGTGGACGCGATGGTGGGATGGGGTGTTCATGAACCATTCCAGAGGGCCAAGCTTGCCAATTGCGCGTGTGTGGATGAAAAATTGATAGATAACGTCACTTTGTAAACAAATAAGGAACATGACTGGGGGAAATCCAAGTAGGGCAATTGGCAGGTAGAACACCCAGAAGAAGGCCCCCTGAAAGGCCCCTTGGCGGAGCGCAACGCTGAGATTGAACTCCTCGCTCTGATGATGGGGCACATGGCTGCCCCAGAGAAAGCTGACCTCGTGACTGGCCCGGTGCGCCCAGTAGTACTGCATGTCCACCAGGAGGAAGCAGGCAATCCACCCCGCCACGCTTTCCATGGGGACTGCCGTTATGCGGTGATGCCCGTACAGATACAAGTAGCCGGCGAATACCGCCGATTTGAGGAATGCGGCGACAATCTGATCGGCAATGCTCATGCTCAGGTTGTTCAGAGAGTCGTTCAGACGATAGAACGGTTTGCGGGCGATTGCGCTGAAGGCGACTTCCAGGAGGATGCAAAGTATGAAGACTGGGGCTGCGTATTGAAACAGGTTTACCATCGAAACGCCTCGTCACCGGAGTGGGAGAACCTGGCCTTGCGTCCGTATTTTATGGCGAACCGTGGGGAGTTGTCTATACGTCGTGATCGCCTGGGTCGTCAGGCATCTCGTCTCCGGTCCATGTGCCGAACCGGGCGCCGCGGCTCAGCTTGTTCCGGATGCGCGCCAACCGCTTTTGAAATGCCTCCAAAGGAGCCGCCTCGAACTCGGTAGCACGTCCCAATGCTTGGCGTGTCTCCAAATAATCCACGGCTTCCTGACACAGGCGGGCCGCTTCCGGGAAATTGCGGGTGCGATGCTCGAAGTGCTTGGCCAATTCAAGACGAGCCAATAGGTTGTTTGGATGTTCCTGAAGGATGAGGGCCAGGGAGTTTTCCACGCGCTCCCAGTCACTAAGGCGTTTGGCCGCAAAGGCGACGATTTCCAGACAGCCTGTGCGACGTTCGGGATCAGTCTCGACTTCGAGCAGGAGTTCGCCTTGCTTGATGGCTTCGTCGTATTTCTTTCGCTTGAGGTAGACGCGCAGCAAGGAGAAGCGGTCCTCGTTGTGTTCGAAACCGCTGCCGTGGGGTTCCCGAAGGCATTGCGACAACCAGCCCGTCAGCGCCACCAGGGACAGGATGTCCATGCGATGGTGATAGAACACGGGGGCGAGGCGGCGCGCGTCGCGTGTGCGAAGGTAGTCGAACCAGAGCTGCGGAATTTCGTGGCTCGGCACATCGCCATGGCGGGCGAGTCCGAGGACTTCGCGTTCTACGTTGCTGAGGCTGCAACTGCCGAGCCTGCGCTTGAAGAAGCGTCTGGCGGCGTGGAGGAGGTCGAAGTGCAGGACGCCATCTATGCGGAAGCGCACCCGATTTTGGATGAACCGGGTGCGAAGCAGCGGCATGTCGAAGGTCTTGCCGTTGTAGCTGACGACGGTCTCGCAGGGTTTCATTGCTTCTTCGAGGTATTGAAGCATAGGCTCCTCGTCGTCGTAGTCGCGCATGAAGCACTGATCGAGCCGCAACCCCTCCTCTACAAAATAGGCGATACCCACTAGGAATGCCACGGTGCCCGACCCGCCGGAGAGTCCTGTCGTCTCGGTGTCGATGAAGAAGGCTGTCCGGGGATTGAACTCGATCAACTCATCGTCGGATGCGGATAAGGCGATGTGCTCTCCGCGCGCTTCGAGGACGGAGTCGAGCGTGACCGTGCCGTGGGGAGTGTGCCAAGGGTAGGTGTGGGATACGAGGTAGAAGCCGCCTTGATCGCTGCCGACGACAGTGCCGGGAACGACCGTGTCGATCTCGTAGGCGCCTTCTTCCCGCAAGCGCTGAAGGCCTTCGAGGCGTTGCCGCCATTCCGAGCCTTTCATCACGCCGCTGCGGGAGAGAATCTCGTCCAGCTTTTGCTTGTTGACCTGATCCATACCAAACCCCTGAAAACGATTTTAGTAGAAACGGCGGCGCTTGGCAATGCTTTCGTTTGAGGCGGGGTGAAAGGGTCGGGAGGAAAAGGCCGTGAGAGGAATACTCAGGGGGATATCAACACGGCCGCACCAACCGGACACAGCCGAAACACGGTTTCGAGGTCGTCGGGGTGTAACCGAAGACAGCCGTCACCAAAGGGGGTGCCGACTCTTGATGGGTCCACGGCTCCGTGGATGCCGTAGACGGTTGGGCGGCCGTTCTGGGCAAGCCCAAGCCAGCGTTTCCCCAGTGGGTTGCGGGGATCGCCGGG
>JBHEKO010000155.1:0-10523 GCA_041859475.1 Candidatus Hydrogenedentales bacterium | reverse complement strand
CCATCCTGTTGCCGGAATGCAGCATCGGACGCAACTCCCGCATCCGGCGCGCCATCATCGAGAAGAACGTCCAAATCCCGGAGAATACCGTGATCGGGTACGACGCGGTGGAAGATGCCAAGCGTTTCCACGTGACGCCTTCGGGGATCGTGGTCGTTGAAAGCATGAACGGAAAACACGAACCCTAAGCAGGGGAATCGACAGACCCTAAGCTCCACAAGACGCATTCGCCTGTAGCCGCTACGAGCCACCCCGCAATCGGGTGCCGCTCGTACGCGGCTATCGTTGCATTACGCTCACGGCACGACTTCGACGACTTTACCGATCTGAAGCGTAGCGGGATGGAATAGCCTGGGACCGCCTTCTCCGCCCAGACAGTACATGGTATCGCCAACAACAGCGGAACTCGGAATCGACGTCTGCTCCAGCAGGGGATCCGCCGTGCCCAACCGCCCGCTCTGGGTGTCGTAGACCAACACCGTCTTCTCGAAGAAAGTGACCCAATCCCGCTTCTTCTCGTCGTCGGAGTAAGCGCCCGTCACGGTGCCGTCGAGATTCCACGTCAGAGGATACTTGTAGCCCGCGAGTAACACGATGTAGCGGTCGGCGTAGGCCAGCGCACACCGGTTTGCGCCGTGCGGCATGTCCCGCAGCCGGGTCCAATGGTCGCTGGCCGGGTCATAGCTCCAACTGTCCACGGCGTTGTAGTAGGCGGCTTCCTTCTTGGTCAGAGGCCCGAAGATTCCGCCAAGCTGGTAGATCTTCCCTCCCACGGCGGCGACTGCACTATTGAACTTAGGGACTCCCGGGCAGTCCGCCAGGCGCTTCCATCCGTCCTCGAGTTTGGCCGTATCCAGAACGAGCAAGGCCCGGCCAACCGGGATTCCATCGCGTCCCGCCTCGGAATGGAAATCGTTTCCTTCAGCCCCGGGACCCTTAAAGGAATCCGCCGCACCGAGTATGTAGATCTTCTTCCCAATCACCACCGTGCTGCCCGAACTGCCGTAGACTGGCCAAGGCAGCAGGCAGTTCGGAAGCTCCTCCCATACCCATTGCCCATCTTTCGCTTGCAGCCGGTAGGTCTCGCGATAGGTGAAGGGCTCGGTGTAGTTGAGGCCGCCCATCATGTAGAGCATGTCGTCCACGACGGCAACGGCCGCGCCTTGACGCGCAGGGCCTGCCATGTCGGCGATTCGCTTCCACCCTGCCGCTTCATTCTTGGGGTCGAATACAAATGCCAGCTTCGTAAAGCCCGACGGATCGCCGCCAAACGCATCGGGAATCTGCTTGACGATATCGAGCGGGTGGCGCGTGAAACCTCCCGCGGAAACGATCTTGCCGCCGATACACCCCACCGCGGAATCCTGAATCCCCATGGGATAGTCCGCGCCGAGCCGCCATTGGATCGTCAAGAGGGGTCTTAATTCCTCCGGATTGGGCGCTTTGTAGTCCTGCGCGAAACCGGCCCATGCCCCAATCAATAACGCCGCGGCGATGGCCGGCACGGCGATTCGCGGTCTCTTGTCGATCACGCTCTTTCCCCCCGGTGAAGTGCTACTTCGACCCTAGAAACCCGTCGCTCCAGAACACGGGCTCGTAGCCATTGCTCGTCGCCCAATCCAACGCCGCCCGGACCTTGTCCTTGACGGTCGGCTGATAGAGATCGAGATCCTCCCGGAAATACTGTTCGTGGATCAGCAGTTCGAGCACCTCCGCCCGGTGCGGCGATTCGGCGCGCGCGTCCAGTAACGGCTTGATCTTCTCGACAGCGTAGGAGTTGACGACCATCGCGCAGGGGACAAAGAAGATCCCCGTCTCGCGGTCGTACCACGCAGGCCGCTCATCGCACCGCGCCGACTGTTCGGGAGTCAGGTAATAGCACGCGGTCGTGACGCCATGGCTCGTGCCGAACAGCCCCACCAACTGGGCAATACCCCGGTCGCGCAAGGCCAGCACGCCGTCCTTCGGGACTTGCGCCCAATGCGTCGTGGTGGTCGTCGTGAGCACGTCCGTGCCCGCGAAACGCCGGATGTGCCCGCAGACCAAATCGTAGTCATGGGCGACCTGGGCATACTTCGCATTGCGATACGGCCGGTCCGGCTTATCCTGAAGCGCATGAAAACTCAGATGCAACCACCCCGCATTCGCCTGCCATTCGTCCTTCCAGATGTCCGGCATCTGCGACAAGTCGAAGTCGTCGGTCTGATAGTAGATGTTGAGATGGATCTTCGCCCCATACGTCTCGTGCATTTCGCGCCAGAACGCCAAGTACCAATGGTCGAACAACGACGGATACTTCTCGGGGGCCGTGCCGAGGTCTTTCAAAAACTGAATGTTATCGTCCACCGAAAACCGGTAGCGCTTGCGGCTCGCTTTGTCCCACCAAACGTCGACCGAATCCTGCGTATCGCCCGCCTGCGCGACGATGGAGCTATGCCTGACCGATACCGGCACGCTACACGAGAAGCCCTCTTCCTCGCGTTCCGCCTGCACCCCATTCACCAACACCTCAACACCCGCCGGGGCCACGCCCTTTACCGCGACCGTGAGCGACTCCGCCGTTTCCACGCCATCGTTGTGATTCAACACATCCCCGTCGCACGGCTCCAGGATTTTGATGGATTGCTCGACATTGTTCATGGATTCACCCAAGGCCGTCGCGCCCGTTAGGAAGACAGACAGGACGACCGTCGTCAATAACACAAAGCACTTGAAGGTTCTGTTACGTGTAAGCATACCCAAAGACTACGTTCCTCCAGGGATAAAGGTCAACTGCGGGGAAAGGTGCACGTCGGGAAGTACGGGCAGCCACGGGGGGAGTGGCTCGGCCGGACCAAGCCACAGCGAGTCCACAGGGGGGTGCACCCATGGAATGTGACGATTCAAGGGGTGGAGAATTTTGGATTTTAGATTTTGGATTTTGGATTGGGGACCAAGTTGTTGGGTGAATGGGGCCGCGTCCGATTCTCCCACAGGGGGGTACCCATGCAATTTGACGATTCAAGGGTGTCCTGGGCGGGGCCGAGGTTTGGAGCCTGGGGTCCGGAGTGGGAACGCGGGCGACGTTGATGTGGGCTGACGCCGCGTCGATTTTCCCACAGGGGGGTGCCCATGCAATTTGACGATTCAAGGGTGTCCTGGGCGGGGCCGAGGTCTGGACCGTAGGGTCCGGGGGTCGGGAACGGAAATTGGTGGGCATGGTTGGGTCCTCGAGTGTTACTCCCTATATATAAGGGCAAGTTTGTTGCACTCGAGCGGTGCCTGCTCTTCCCATTCCACCCCCGTTTTCTGCTGATTGCGCAGTTTTCGCAGAGGCTTCCTGGCGACCAATAATGCCCGTCGCGGTGCTCGTGCCCAACTCGTTCCGGTCGGTCTGGAAGAGTGTCTATTCTTGCAACAGGCACAGATAGATCTGTATTCGTATTTGGAAATATACGCGTGCCGGGCTTCCTTCATTTCACTCTATTTCAAGTACGGGGGTCCTTACTACTGTTTGCGGAACCGGCGCGCGCCCAAACCCACGATGCCAACGCCGAGTATTGCAACGGTGGCCGGCTCCGGAACAGGGCTCGACCCGGGGACCGGGCTGGACACGGATTGGTACGAGTACAAGAATAGGTGATTGTCAGATCCGGCATAGCCACCGCTTGTGGCATCTGCTGTAATGAAGTCAAAGTACCAGCTTGTGCTTGGGTCAAGGTTAATGGTGTTAATGAGCGCACCTGTCGCATCGGTTCCGGCATAGAGTGAAGCACTGTTCGTCTGACTATTTATGGTTACAGACCAACTTGTCGGCGCAAGGTCCTGTTGTCCTCGCTCATGCCAGCCCAAGTCAAAAGGTGAACCATTGGAGAAATAGAGACTATTGGGATTTGGAGAAGCGTGAGTGTTGGAGCTGAATGCCATCCACTCCATCTCGTTTATTGGAACAATTCCCGGAGAAATCTGTATGCCATAGAAATCAATGTGATTGGCATTGACGTCGGCACCCCAATTGAAATTGATGAGGTGATTATCTCCGTCATTGTAGTTGTAAACTGACTGGACATAGGCGTATGCACCGTAAGTGAAACCGGATTGCGGCCCCTGAATATTCACGTCGAGGTACCCGTCAGTGGCGACAACTTCCGTGTTCGACCAACTGTAGCCACCGCTGCCAAGCCCCCCTATCCCGAATCGCCAGCCCCCCGTGTTCCAAAGGCTTGTGTTGATAGAGCCGTCTTCAAAATCGTCCGTAATGCTCGTTGCTCCAGAGGTGCATGCTAGGATCACCACGGCGATAACAAATACAACTGCCTTGTGTCTCGTGAACATGACTTTCCCCTCCACTTTGCCTATACAAGCCAAGACTCCACACTCAACTCACAGACACGATTCGTCATCAGCAGACAATTGCCCCAGCCGCGCAGCTCGTTGGCGTCGGAGGGCATACAAGAGAGCTAACCCAAAATCCATCTGCCTCCTTTCCCGTATCATGCCGATATCCGTAACCAACTCTTCTGGGTCATCGGCGGTTATCTGCACCTCTTTGGCACCGGCGTACCGCAAGGCTTTGGCCTAAATATCCCTTGGCCGTGAATCGCAAAACGCCGCTTGAGCGCCTCTTTCTGTCCGTAGAACTCGTGGTCAATCCCCGGACACAAATCTCGATAGGCAGTCTTCACCGGAGGCAGCGTGGCAGGTGCCCAGCATACTCCGGCAACGCGGGTTGAGCTTGCTAAGTGCACAGGTGTCTTGGAGCTTTGGACGGTTGCGAGGTCGGGGATGCGGTCACCATCGGTATCAGTCAGGGCGCAACCATTGAGCCCCCAGGCCACGGGAAGAGCGATAATGACATCAGCGGCAATTGACACCCCTGCCCATGCCAAGGCAGTGACGGCAACCGATAGACTTCGGCTAGGCCGCCCGTCTCCTCCCTGGCGTTCGGGGCCGAGCTGGCTATGGGGTGGTCCAACGCCTAGACACGATAAGGTATCGTGAAAACGCTGTTTGTATTGTCGACATAGAGCCTGGGTATGGCTAATGGCCGACGTGGGTCTATCTGTGCGGAACTGACTTTGTCCGCGAATAGGCCATTCCTCCGCATGCGGTTCAGCGCCCGAACAGGCCCTTCCCCCATGCCCCGAGACGGTCGACAAATGCCTCCCTCTCGCCCACATCTCCCCCCGCCCTCAAGGTTTAGCCGACGCAATGCGCGCAGACCACCCACTGGACTCCCCTAATCTCACATGCCAACGGCCTTCTGCCACAGTAGCCATGCGACAGGGGGCTGCCTTTCTCCCGCCACGTGACAATTGACCCCAGAATGTCAATCATCTGCTGCAAGTCTAGTGCCAAATTAGTGAATTCATCCTGCAATGAGCTGTAGCCCATTACCATATAGTAACTTAGAATACCAGTATAATGCATTTAAGCCTCTTTGCTTATTGATTCTCGACAACAAAGTAGTCAATCCCAACAAACATATGTCGAAACACGTGGTCGGCCGTGACAAACAATTAGCATATCCTCCTTACCCCTAGCTCCATTTCAATTTAGGGTAACGCAGGTTCGGATCGGGGAGTCCATCAACCAGGAATTCTCGCGTAGGCAAGTAACTCCTGCGTAGTCAGCGACTCGCCTCTGCCGCGTTGCCCAGTTGCCTATGAGGCCCTTCGCAGAAAACTCGTTCGATAGTAGCACATCGCTAGATCATCCACACGGGGCCGCCGCACTTGGCCGGGGATGTTCTTCGGCCCGATCCGCCAACCCCGCGCGCACAGGGTTACGCTCCAGAAAGCGTACCGCCGCCCACGAATGCGACTTATCATGCACGCAGAATGGCATGCCGTTAATGATGCATACGGAAACCACCATTGTGGAGTGCGAGGAGGAGACCATCGGTCGCAGGAGTGGCACGGTCGGGAGAGCATGCCACAGCCGGCGAGAACGAGCGCCGCGAACTTATCACCGACGCGCGGCCCGAGCAGGCTGCCGACCTTCCCCCAGAATACGTCGAGCCCTTCACAAACGACCTGGCGGAGGCCTTCGGACAGTTCGCAATCAGCAAGCAGTTCGGCGACGGCCCCACCAACTCCCCGCAGCCCGAGGAAGTCCAGGAACCGCCGCGCCCCGACGTCCTCTGAGTCGCAAGGCGGGTCGCCGGTTTGCTAGTGCGCCAGACGGTTCTTGTGCGCGATCAATTTACTGGCGGCATCGAAAATGAAACCCAACACGGAGCCCAGTCCAAACAGGACCATCGAATAGAGCATTCCCGAAACGAGGATCTTATCCCCTTGGCCTTCCGCTCCAAATCCCAAAATCGATCCGGCCATCATAAGCGCCAAGAGATTCAGCGGGTAGGCAACCCATCCCAGTATCAGGACGGCAAAGGCGAAGGCCAACCAATACGACCGCATCCGCCCGGCGAGGGCCTCCGAACGCAGCGCGGCGGCACGAGAGAACCAAGCCCGGGATTCTTTGCTGAACAGGATTCCAAGGCCCGCAGTCATGAGCAACACGTCGAGGCTCCCCATGAACAGTAAGAGTGGAGCACTCGCCAACGACCCAGCCTTCATGAACTCGGACATATTCCACAGCTTGTAGGCCAGGAGCAGCGCCACGGCGTACCGTGCCCAGCCTTGTCTCGCCCAGACCAAAATCACGACCGCGGAGGTCAGGATAATCGTCAACGTCCGGGTAAACATGGGTATAAGTTCATAGTGATACACGGCGGTCACGACCAACAAGGCCAGTTCGGCGGAGAGAAAGCAGCTCCCAAGCCATACGGCGATAGGTCTCTTTTGCACGGCGTGCCCCCTGAGTGCATTGAAGTACTTTAGTGTATATGAGCTATTCCGGCAGTTCAATGTGTTCTCACCGCCAGGGCAATCGCACTAAATCAGCCGCGATCTGAACATCGTATTTCTCCAGGGTTTTCAGTCACTACCCACGTTAACCGTCACCCCCGCGAAAGCGGGGGTCCATCTTCGACGTTCAGAAGTCGCCTCGGCCCAAGGATGGATTCCCGCTTTCGCGGGAATGACGAGATGGACGTCTTTGCAGGGAATTTAAGTGCGATTGCCCCGTTCTCACCGCTACTCCTTTTGAGGTTTGCCGTGCGTTCCGAGTATGGCGATCTGCCGCAGTTCCACGCCAGGTGCACGAGGACCTTGAGTGCTTGGATGACCTCTCCCGTACTCAATGGAAGCTCTTGACCCCGCTTTGCCCCATAGAACACACCGTAGGAAATAAGAAGACATCCTACGAACTAAGACTTCCGACTGGAGTTCCCTGACGACGGTTCATCATGTGTCGGGCAGGGTGGAATCTGCGGTGGTGCATTCGTGTCGGCCGCGACCCAAGCCGCCACCGCTGGGACCGCCAATCTCCCGATTGGCATCCAGGTCTCCCCTCTCCCGATTGGCCTTCCCGAAGGATAGGCCAAATCCTTGGTGCACTTTGTGCCGTTAGTGGTGGAAGATTCCGGGAAGTTCACCACCAAGGGTGCCAAGGACACCAAGAAGAGGGGAATAGGACACGACCGAGCGGGGAATTGAGGCGCGTGAGAAACTAGGGTTCGTTTGGTGAAATTATGGTCCGGCTGTTTCGGGTGGCAATGCTCAGAATCCTACGGCTTTGTCGCCTAGGCGTCATTGATGGCGTATTGAATCAATCGAGCGCACTTCGCCTTGGCGGTAGACTCTGGGTCGGCAGACATTTGCCCGTCTTCCAGAAACTCGACCGCAATGAACACTGCGAGAAGATACTCGAGAGCAACTCCTTCAACGGTGAGTCGCATTGTGAGTTCGTCTGTTTCAGCTACCACAATTGCCGAAGACTTCTCAGTCCATGGCGTAGCGGCGAAGATCGTCCCTTCTGGATCAAAAGCGCCCAGGTTGCGCACAATTTCAAGTAGAGTCGTCATTGTCCCTTTCTTGAACCGTTGAGATTCAGCATAGCGTACTAGTAGCTCGTTTCAGCCGAAATTGGGTGTCACGAAGTCCTGCGTTTGGGCTGGGAGCCGGCTGGAAGCCAGCGTTACAAATCACAAAACCAACCAATACAATCCACTAGAGTTGGGCTCTGGATAGGCAAATCTCATGACAAAAGCATCCTGGAAAGGGCAACCTCCACGGCGCCTGCGCCATGCAGAGAATCGGTCTCAAGAGTTTTGCAGTCGTATGACTCGGCATCCTCGCGTATCACTTTATTTGGATCTTGATCGGAGTAGTAAACGCGCCATGCTCTCCCGGAGAGATCTTCTCGTCGAATGAACTGGGGCATCGGCCACTCCTCGCGCGACTACGAAGCCCTGCGTTTGGGCTGGGAGCCGGCTGGAAGCCAGCGTTACAACTCACAAAACCAAACGATACAATCCACCAGAGTTGGGCTCTGGATAGGCAAATCTCCTGACAAAGGCATCTTGGAAAGGGCAATTTTCTGCTTCCTCAAGGAGTGTCCGGGTCCTCTGGATAATGATCAAGGAGCTCTATAAACGCGGAAAAGGAGTCTGCGCCTGGTATTCTGTAGATGTTGTCATAGGTCGGAGGAAAGTGTTCGGCATAGTAGTCCCAGAAAACGACGCTGCCTGCGTCGTCGCCGTAGAGTGAAAGACAAAGCAAATCTCCACCATCGTCGCAAGCAATCGGGAACAAGTTATCGGGTATCCTGCCGTTCATAACCTCAAAGCTCTCTTCCAAGTCGTATGACTCACCAGGACCGTCAATCCCGAAAAAGAAATGCACGCCACCGTATGGATTCTTGTCCAATCCCAAAAGAGGGTAAGCATTTGGCTTCGGTCGACCGCCATTGAATTGCATCAAGAATCTCTTGAAGTCGTCGGGGAGAATTCTTCCTATCGAGGCCTCCAATCGCTCCACGTCCGCAGAAGAAATTGAAGGTCCCCCTTCCGTCATGCTCTTGAGCACTTTGACGCTCTCCGTTGTTCAGCAACGCCACACCGCAGGTGTTTCCGGTCTTCCGGCGAACGCCGGACGGAACAACGTACAAGGTTCAAGGTTCAACGTTCAACGTCCCACGCCGGTCCGTGTTGGCCGGTGCTTCCGCAGGTGGGGGTTTGCATTCATTGTGGAGCGGCTCTAGGATCGGCGTACATTGCAGGAGGTGACGGACGTGAAGATTGTGTTCAGAATTTTGGTGGGGTTGGTGGTCGCCGTGGTGATGGTGATCGTGGTGGCGCTGGTCGTCATTGAGACAAAGTATCAGGCGATTTTGCCGTCGCCGGTGATTGCGGCGGAGACGGTGGCGGACCCGAATGCTTCGATTCGTGTGTCGGTGCGGCCGCCTGCGGCAATCGAGCTGATCCGGCCTCTGTTGGCGGCGGAGGGGTTGCCGGCCTGGGTGGCGGACAGGGTGTTGCCGTATGAGGGGGCCATTTTCTTCACGCCGCAATTTGGAGCGCGCACGTTTGGATTTCGCGTGTGCCTGAACGAGCAGCGGTTCGGTCCAATCATTGCCACCGCTCCCGAGAAGGTGGGGTTGAGCAAGCTATACCCGTTCGTGACGTGGGCTGGAAATGTCATGTCATCCAGCAGGCGGGGTGAGTTATCTCTTGACGGGAGCATGGAGTTGCCGGCGTTGGGGGCCGAGGCGATTCAGAAGTATTGGGGCGAGGTGTATCAGTTGAAGCGGCCCGTGCTGGAAGGGGGGCACTTTCTGGAGGCGGTTGTGGACAACCGCGACGGGTCCTTGTTTGGGCTTCTGGCCACGTTGGATAGTCACAATGCGCCCCGCTTGGGGCTCCCGCTACCCGATATGGCGAAAACGCTGTTACCCATTTCCACACTTAGGGTTACGGGAGATCTGGCATCGCCGGATTTACTCAACTTGAAGTTTGTGGTGGATTGCAGGCCGGAGTCGGAGGAGACGGCGGTTTCTACGACGGATTTCCAGTTGGGGATGTTGCTTGGGGCGGCCGCGAAGGAGTTGAAGGATAAGGATGGGATTGACCTGAAGGGGGTGCGGCGGCGGGAGGGGACGCAGATCGTGGGCGAGTACACCTTGTCGGGAATTCAACGATTGGTCCAACAAGAATTTCGCACATTTTGACAAGAATATATGATATGCTCTCTGAGTGCCACTGAGAGGAATAGAGGGAGCATTTATCGTATGCGTAGACATGGCTTTACCCTAATCGAGTTGCTGGTTGTCATTGCTATTATCGGAATCCTGGCCGCCATTCTCCTGCCGGCGTTGGCGCGTGCGCGTGAGGCGGCCCGGCGCGCAAGCTGTCAGAACAATCTGAAACAGATTGGGCTGACCATGAAGATGTACGCGAATGAAGCGCGGGGAGAGCGGCTGCCGCAAGTGAGACACTTGACAGGAGACTTGTGCGACTTGCCGAGCTTCCATTTCTTTCCGCAGGGCGACTCTGTATTTCCTGAGTACGTCACGGACCCCAACATCTTTGTGTGCCCTTCGGGTTCGAATGATCGGAGCGAAATCGAGCGGGGGTATTGGAGTGTGGGCGAGGATCCGGCGCTTGGCTGGGCTCCGTGCCGGTTCGATTCGATATCGTATGT
>JBHEKO010000151.1:0-7512 GCA_041859475.1 Candidatus Hydrogenedentales bacterium | reverse complement strand
CGCCGAACCGATAAACGGCAGCATCATCAGGGTTACCGTGCCCTCGTCGCCGCCCAATCCAACCTCTGCCCAATTGGGCAGCACGCGTTGGACGGCCAAGAATCCCACGGAAAAGAGAAAGAACGCCGCGATGTACTTGCGGAAAACGCTGTTGCCCAGCGTGTTGCACATATCGCGCGCCACAATGGCGACGGTAACCGGCTTCTTGTCTCTTGGAGTTTCGTCAAACCGTTCTCGAACGGCCCAGACGGCGAACTGAAACAAGAAGAGAGAAAGGAAGGCGAACAGGATCGCCACATGCTGGTACCCGGCTGCGGAATAGGAGGTCCCGGCGCCCGCCACCGCCTGATGGCGGGCGGGATCGAGGGCATCCAGCAAGACGCCCGGCAACACCGCCGCCACGGCAAGCCCGAGGATCATACCTATCGCGGTCCATTGGCCGAGCTTGATACGGGCCTCTTTCGAGCGGGCGACTTCGGGGCCAAGGGCATTGAGCGGCACCACGCAGATCGTGAAAAGCCCTAGGTGCAGGCACAAGAGGACCGTGCCGTAGGCGAAATTCAACACGGACTTGCCGTCAAAGGGCGGATACCAAAATGCGATCCCCGAGATCGTCATCAGGATGGAGCCCCAGAAGATAAAGGGCCTGCGCCTCCCGAAGACGGGAAAGATCCGCAGCCAGCCCGGCCTGGGCCGCGTTTCGTCCGACCATACGCCCACAAGCGGGTCCGTGACGGCGTCGAATAACCTGCCGATGACGAACATAGGCAGGATAAACCCAAGGGCCACATAAATCGTTCGGCCGCCGCCCGCGGTCGGCGAATAGAAATAGGGGCCCCACTGAGCAATGAACTCACTGCAAAGCTGGACCCCAATTGCGGAAAGCAGAAACGCCAACCCCTCTAACCACGTGAATTCACGCCGTTGGGGACTGGTCATTCGATCGTTGTACCGTCGGGAATGATGGCGCTCTTCAACACGATGACAAGCCCGTCGCGCACGGCATACCCGTCGCCGTCGGAATTGGGCATACCGTCTGACCCGCGAATGACGACATTCTTTCCAATTCGCGCATTCTTGTCGATGATGGCCCGGCTTATCACCGACCCCTCGCCTATTCCCATCGGAATAACGCTGTTGGATCCCTTCTCGCCCTCGAAGTAATCGGAACCCATCACAACCGAACGCTCTATGGTGGCATTGCCTCGAACTATCGTGCGAATGCCGATGATCGAGTCCGACACGGTCGCGCCTACAATCGTGGACCCTTCGCAGATGAGCGACCGGACAATATCGGCTTGCTCAATCCGCGCCCCCGGCAGGAAGCGGGGCCTGCTGTAAATGGGTTGGCCCGGCAAGTGAAATTCGAACGGCGGATTGGCTCCGGTCAGAAGAATACTCGTCTCGTAATAGGAACGAACCGTCCCGATGTCTTCCCAATAACCGGAGAACAGATGGGACTGCACTTTCAGGCGCTTGAGGGAATTCGGGATGACGTCGTGGCCGAAATCGACCCAAGCCTTCTCCTCGTGCAGGATTCGGATCAACACCTCCGGCTTGAACAAATACACGCCCATCGAGGCGAGGTAGTCGCGGCCATTCGCCTCAAGGCCTGCCTCCGAAAAAACCGACGGCGGCGTTATCAGCGAATCAAGGAGTTCCGGCGTCCTCGGCTTCTCGACAAATTCCGTGATCGCCCCCTCGGCATTGACCTTGAGTATGCCAAACGCCGCAGCCGCCTCCCGCGTTACGGGAATGACGCCCACGGTGATGTCGGCATCGGCGCGAATGTGCGTCTCCAGCATCGTGCGATAGTCCATGCGGTACAACTGGTCGCCGGAGAGAATCAGGAAGTGGCTCGCGCTGAGATGATCGAGCTCGCGAACCTGCTTTCGAATGGC
This sequence comes from Candidatus Hydrogenedentales bacterium, assembly GCA_041859475.1. Lineage (GTDB taxonomy): Bacteria > Hydrogenedentota > Hydrogenedentia > Hydrogenedentales > SLHB01 > JAIBAQ01. The sequence continues at coordinate 5,611 of JBHEKO010000151.1, read as the reverse complement.
GTCGGCCGTCCCCTGATACCAATCGCCGCTCTCGACGGTCTGTTCCGCGGCGAGTATCTCCACAAAGCCCCCGGAAAAAATGTCGAACTTGTACGAATTGTTGATGTGCCGGTGGAGCGAGGCGCTATTGAACTGCGTGAACACGTAGACGCGCTTGATGGCGGAATGAATGCAGTTGCTCAACGGAATGTCGACAAGCCGATATCTGCCTGCCAAGGGCACCGCGGGCTTGGCGCGCTCCGCCGTCAGTGGATAGAGGCGGCTGCCGCGGCCACCCCCCAGAACCAAGGCAACCACATCGTTGATTTCGGTTGCCACGCGAAGAACCGTGTTTTTCGAAGCCATACGTCACGTCCTCTGTGCACTGCAAGTCAATGCGGTTGAATTTCTATACTGCTATGCGTAGGCCTTTGCAGGCCATACCGATCACCAGAGGCGCGCGCCGTAGAGTATGGCAACACAGGTCAGCCCCCACAAAAGTACCGTTGCGAGTATTGGGACATCCTTCACTAAGGTCCGGCTTGGATCGCCACCACCCCGTTTATGATGAACTAGATAGAGATACCGGAACAAGCCGTACACCACAAAGGGCAACGTGACATAAAGTTTGTCCGTTCCCGCGCGCTGAACGACCTCGGGCGAACACGTGTAGATGGTGTACGTGAGGAGCGTCGATCCCGCGAGAATTACCATGAGCGAATCCAGATACGGCACGGTATAGTGGCCAAGCACCTCGCGATGCTGCAACGCTTCCGCCTCCAGCAATCCGATTTCGCGCCGCCGTTTGCCCAAGGCCAGGAACAGGGCCAGAAAAAGGGTGCAAACGACCAGCCAATTGGAGAACGTGACGTCTATCACCAACGCCCCGGCGACACCGCGTATGACAAAACCAAGCGCGATGGCCATCACGTCGATGATCATGACGCGCTTGAGCCAGAAGGTATACGCAATGTTCAGCGTCAGATAGCTGAGCACGGCTACCAAAAACATCGGCTTGAGCAGGTACGCGCTCACGACTCCAATCGCCAGCAGGAAGACCATGAGGAGAATCGCAGTACTTCTGCGAATCGCCCCGCTGGCGATGGGGCGATGACGTTTTTCCGGATGGGCCCGATCCTTCTCGATGTCGACAAGATCGTTGAGAAGATACACGGCGCTGGATACCGCGCATAGAACGAATAGCGCCGCGATTCCACGCGCCGCGTTTTCGGGGTGCGACAGCTCTTGAGCAAATACGACCGCGGCAAGAACGACGAGGTTCTTAGGCCACTGGTAAATGCGGAGGGCGCCCGCGTAAAGTACGATGCGGGATGTGTCTCTGGTCATGGCCCGATCTTTCCTGAGCCATGGGGGACATGTCAAGAGCCGCGTGATTAGGGGTCGCGAGAATACAGAGGTGATCGATGCTCTTCCCCAAACGTCGCTGGTCAATTCCCAAGCTACTACCATGCGCTGCCGTCGCAATCGCATTCGCCCACGCAACGCTCGCCGCCACAGAACTGCGCTTCGTCCTGCCCGATGATCTCTCGCAAGCGGAAGGCGTAAAGCTGTCGGCGCAGCTCCCAGGGAACGGGATTCCGCTGCTTACCAAAGACCAAACTCGGCCTAGCCTGTGGTACATGCCGGTGGCCGCGCTGCCCGCTGGAAACGCCGTGCGAATCTGGTACCAGCGCGTGAACAAGCAAGAGTCGGAATTCTCGGACCAACGGACCTTGTGCGTCGGCGACCTCGCCGAGTCCGGCTGGAGTCTCGTCGCAGTCAACCAGGACGTGCTGCCGTGGGGCGGCCCGAACAACGTGTGCATGCGCCGCTCTCCGCATACGCCGACGTGGGGCGGGTTCAACGTGTTTCAACTGCTTCCCTCGGGGACGGGTCTCGAAATGCTCTATTGGGATCAACCCGACGCGTCGGGAAAAGCAGGAACCATGCGAGCGAGTTCCCAGGATGGTTTGGCATGGGAAAAGCGCCCGGGCACCGTGTTCACGGAGACCAACGACGCCTTCACCGCGATGCAGGTTGGAGACACGTTCCTGCTGTATCAGACCATGCTCGAAGACTGGCCGGATAAACCGTATCCGGACAATCTCGACAAGAAGAAGCGTGTCATTGCCCTGCGCGAGTCTTCGGATCTGCAGACGTGGACCCCGCAGGAAGTCTTCCTTCGACCCGACAGCCAGGACGCCCGTGAATGCGAGTTTTATCTGATGAAGACATTCCGCTATGGTGAAGCGTATGCAGGGCTGGTGATGAAGTACTACGCAGACCCCAAGTTGCCGGGCAAGCACAGCGCCATCCTGAAGTACGAGTTGATTGTCAGTGAGAACGGCCGGACGTGGCAGCGGCCATTTCGCGACACCGATCTCGGCTTCTGGTCGTACGCGGACCCATTCGTGCACCAAGGAAAAATGCATTTCGCTGTCTGGAAAGACGACGCCATGAAGACCGTTGCGTACGGCCCGGGCAGGCTCATCGGCGTGACAGCGGAGGCAGAAGGCTCATTCAAGACGCGGCCCGTCAAGGGTTTCGGCAAGGCGTTGCATTTGAATCTGGACGCACGGAACGGATGGGCTGAAGTTGCCTGTGTGGGCGCAACGGCCGCCCAGCCTCCCGTTGTGCTGGGCCGAGTCGAGAACGTCGACGGGGAACACGTAGACCTGCCCCTTCCCGTGAAATCGCAGTTCAGCGGGGAGGCAACCATGCTCTTTCAGGTTCGGTTGCACCATGCCACGCTTTTCGGCATGTATTTCGAATAGGCGGATAAGAAGACGGAGAGGTGGGCTATGAACTCGCGGACGTCGCTGTGGCCGGTTTTGGCGATTCTCTTTCTGCTCACGGACATCTGCGCGGCGCAAGCCTTCGTCAGCGCGCGAATCAAACCATCGTCCGAAAACCCGCGCTACTGGGAGTATAAGGGCAGGCCCATCGTGCTGCTCGGCGGCTCCAAGGAAGACAATCTGTTTCAAATCCCCGATCTTGCCGAACACCTCGACCTGCTTGCGGCGGCTGGCGGGAACTACATCCGCAACACGATGAGTTCCCGGGACGAGGGCAATGTCTGGCCCTTCCACCAGCAAGAAGACGGCAAGTACGACCTTGAGCAGTTGAGCGACGAGTACTTCGAGCGCATGGAGTCCCTCCTCCGCTTTGCCCGTGAGCGCGACATCATCGTGCAAATCGAGGTTTGGGACCGCTTCGACTTCGCGATGAAGCCGTGGCTCTCCAATCCATATCGCCCCGCCAACAACGTGAACTACACGCCCGATGCGAGCCATCTCAAGAACGACTATCCGGACCACCCCGGCGGCAACGCCAATCCCTTCTTCCGGACCGTCCCGGCCTTGGACAACAACGAAGTCGTTTTGAAATTCCAGCAGGCGCAAGTGGACCGGCTCTTGGCGTTGTCGCTGCAATGCCCCAACGTTCTGTACTGCATGGACAATGAAACGAGCGCGGACGAGGCGTGGGGGGCCTATTGGAACGACTACATCAAGAAGAAAGCCGCCGCCTTGGGCGTGGATGTCTACACGACGGAAATGTGGGACCCCTGGGACCTGAAGGACTCCATGCACCGGCGCACCTTGGACCACCCCGAGACGTACGCCTTTGTCGATGTGTCCCAGAATAACCACAACAAAGGGCAAGCCCACTGGGACAATTTGGCGTGGGCGTGGGCGCACGTCTCCGCCAACCCCCGCCCGCTGAATTGCGTGAAAGTCTACGGAGCGAACACAGGAAAGTACGGCACGGACCAAGATGGCCAGGAGCGCTTCTGGCGGGGCCTGGTGGGTGGCGCGGCCGGTGTGCGCTTCCATCGTCCGGACTCGGGTCTGGGTCTGAGCGAAATTGCCCAGGCGAACATTCGTAGCGCGCGCATGTTGGCGGAGTCCTTCGACTTTTCGCGCGCCACCCCGGATGCGGAAAGCAAACTGCTGCGGGAGCGGGACCCCAACGAAGCCTATGCCTCGCGCATCGATACCGACCAGTACGTAGTATACTTCCCGAAGCAAGGCTCGGTTCAGCTTGATGCGTCCGGTAACCCCGGACCGTTTACGCTCCGCTGGCTGGACATCGCAACGAGTGAATGGCGAGAGCCACAAGATATTGCAAATAAAGAGCTTATATCAATTAGCACCCCCACCGATGGCCCGTGGGCGGTCTTGGTCTTCGCATCCAAATAGCGACAGCCGGGAATGTCCGCAACCCTCGCCGAGGTTTAATGCCGTGCTGCCCGTGGGTCTGTGTATCGGCGTTGACCGATCCGAATGGGCTATGCTAGATTAAGCGGCCAGACCCCATGGGAAATGGCCTTGCCGGACTACGTGCACGGAGTTCGGCGCCCAGACCGTTGGCCAGAGCGGGGGGTGATTCCGCTCGTGATGTGCGTTTGAATCTGTCACAATGCCGCACCTGCGGCTGTGTATAAAGTGTTGGTTTACGGCGCCTTGAACGGCGGAACATGGTCGGTTGGGCTGGGCCTAATCATAACTGTGGAGGAGTATTTACACCATGGCAGACTCGGTGGCAGGTTTCTTCGCGGAACTGTCCGGAAAAGTGGACCCGACGAAGATCGGGGGAATGAACGCCACATATCAGTTCGACATCCAAGGCGAAGCTGGCGGGCAGTGGTTCGTCAAGATTGCCGACGGCAAAGCGGAAGTCACTCAGGGCGTGTCGGAATCCCCTAGCATTACGCTGACTGCGTCGGACGAGAATTGGCTCAAGATTGTCACCGGTCAACTGAGCGGCCAAACGGCATTTTTGACGGGCAAGCTTAAGATCAAGGGCGATATGAGCCTTGCCATGAAGCTTCAAAGCGTTTTCGCACTCGGCTAAAACTTGCCGGCGGAGGAGTCGCAAAGCAGCGATTCCTCCGCCGTTTCATGTATGCTCTTCGCATGCGTCCTCTTCGCCATTCATGCGCTCTATTGGCCGTGCTTCTTGCGGTATCGTGCGGGAGCCGTTCTCAAGACTCCGCGCTTCCCCCTCAGTCCGCCGCAACCCTTACCACCACCGACGGCTATCGAATTGCTTCCACCCTCTATCCTGCCAAGACCGAACGCCCCGCTGGGTTAATCCTCATTCACATGCTCGGGTCCGGCCGCGCCCAATGGGATGCCTTTGCCCGCCGCGCCCAGAGAGAAGGCTATGCCTCCATCGCCATCGACCTGCGCGGCCACGGAGATTCCCTTCCCCCGAGCGGCAACGAGGTCTCCTACAAATCGTTTGAAACCGCGGACTGGCTGGGCGCCCTTCAAGACATCGACGCAGCCAAAGCCGCGCTGCTGCAGCAGGGCGCGGACCCCGAGAATCTGGCCGTCGTAGGCGCCAGTATCGGCGCGAATCTCGCCCTACGCTATGCCATCGCCCATCCGGATATTCAAGCAGTGGTCATGCTCTCCCCGGGGCTCGACTACCGCGGCATCCAAACCGAGCCCGATGTGCTTGCGTACGGCAAACGCCCCTCCCTCATGCTTACCACCACCGGCGACTCCTACTCAGCGACCTCCTGCACGACTCTGAAGGCCTTGTCGCCGGGGTTCTGCGAGTTGCGCGAATACGGTGGCTCCGCGCACGGCACGGATATCCTCGATGCGGAGCCGTTAAGCGCAGA
>JBHEKO010000201.1:0-13353 GCA_041859475.1 Candidatus Hydrogenedentales bacterium | reverse complement strand
TTACAACGCCGAGTACCCTGTAGGCACGAGCGTCAAGATCGCCAGCAGAGAAGTGCTGGAAGAATTCATGCAGTCGTGGAAGCTCCACCATGAATTGCAGCCTGAACAACTTGAGTATGCAGAAAGAGTCGGCAAGATAAGATCGTGTGGGTACTATCATGGGGGAGATGAACTCTACGAGATAGAAGGCATTCCAGGAATTTGGCACGAGTGCTGCCTCATGCTATCTCCGCTACGATCATAAGGCATTCTGACGAGTAGGCAAGTGAATAGGCCTGCAGTCAGGACGTATAAATGCCAACCGTTCGCTCGGTGCCTTTACCTTGTCTTCAGTCCCTGCGCGAATTCGCAACGGCGGTTCATGGCCCATGCGGCCTCGTCGTGGCCGAGGTCGGCGGGGTCTTCTTCGCCGTAGGTGATCGTGATAATGCGGTCGCCGGAGACTCCCAAACGAATGAGTTGCTCGCAGGTTGCTTGTGCGCGCTTGTCGCCGAGCGCCATGTTGTACTCGGTGGTGCCGCGCTCGTCGCAATGTCCCTCGACTTGAACGTACATATTCGGATGCTGATTCAACGCATCGGCGTTTTGACGAAGAGTCTCCAATGCATCCGGACTTAACTCGAAGCTGTTGTAGTCGAAGTAGATGGGTTTGACGAGGCCGTTGTCTTTGTTGAACAGGATGCTTTCGCGGTCAACGGCGGTCAGTTCATTTCCCGGAATATCGACGGACGTATTTGGCAAGTCCGTGGAGGTCGGAAGCGTGCCCGTCGATCCGTTCGCCGGGTCCGTAGTGAAGCCCGTGTTGATGGGCGCGAGCGTCTTGCGGGCGCACCCGCTTCCGACGGCAATCGAAAGGGCCAGGCAAAGCGCAAGTAGGAGTGTCTTTGGCATCTGATTCCATCTCCAGGCGCAGACAAGCCTGCGCGTTTTGGGGTGCGTACTCGCACAGCGTTCAATGCATCAGTTCAGACCATTCGTGCACGTCTGCCCATCTAATACACAGGGGCGGAGGAAAGTTGCAGGGGGAAGAAGTCGGTAGTCAGGAGTCAGGAGTCAGGAGTCAGAAGAGAGAAGAGAGAGATTCAAGAAGCAGAATTCAGGAAATAGAATTCAGAACATGACCTGCGCGCGACTGCTTCGGGGAAGCAGTTGCTACCGGAGGGCAGGCGGAACTGGAGACTCCGGCGCCGGTGCGTTAGTGGGGTTAAGGAAAGACATAGCTTCGAGGTGGTGGCCGGCATCTTTTCGGCCGGCAGGGGGATCAAGATCGGGAGGCGAAATAGGGGCGTTTCGGGCGATGAGAATTTGGCGGATGTTTATACTTGACATCGCCATAGTCGGCTGGTAAACTTCCGGTTTGTGCTCGCCTCGGTAGAAGTATGTCCATTTGTCGACCTCCGGCGCTGGGACAGAGGCCTTTTTGTCTTCGACGAGGCCAACCAACCTGACATTAGAGGAACTTCCGCATGGCAGTCGCTCCAGAGCAAACGAATAGCCGCGTCTCATTAGGGCGTATTCCCGATGAGATGGAGCTTCCTGATCTCATTGAGATTCAGACCAAGTCATACGCGGACTTCCTGCAGTGGGAAGTCCCGCCTGATGAACGTGCGCCTAAAGGACTTCAGGAAGTCTTTCTCGATGTATTCCCGATCGCCTCTCCCGACCAGATGACGCGACTGGAATTCGTCCACTACTCCTTCGCCCCGCCCAAGTACACCGTTCAAGAGGCTCAGCAGCGCGGACTTACGTATGCAGCCTCCCTTAAGGCGTTGCTGCGACTGGTTCGCTACGAAGAAGTGGGCACTTCCACGGAGCTTCGCGAGAAGATCATGGTCGAGCAAGAGGTGTTTTTGGGCGAACTGCCCATGATGACACCGACGGGCACGTTCATTATCAATGGCGCGGAGCGCGTTGTCGTAAGCCAATTGCACAAGTCGCCGGGCGTGTCCTTCGAAACGAAGATTCACCAAAATGGCAAGACGCTGCTCACGGCGCGCATTATCCCGTATCGTGGTGCCTGGCTTGAGTTTGAATACGATGTGAACGACCTGCTGTGGCTGACGATCGACCGCCGGTCGCGCATCCTGGGCACGGCGTTCCTGCGCGCCTTCGGTTTCGAAGACAACGAGGAAATCCTTAGACTCTTCTACCGCATCGACCAAGTCGTTCTCGGCCGGACCAAGGTCAAGATTGGCTCGAAGTCTCTTGCGCCGGAAGAGCTTGTGGGTCGCATCGTTGCGGCCGATGTCATCGACCCGGAGACCGGCGAAATCCTCGCCGATGCCGCCGAAGAGCTGACGCAGCCGATCATCGACCGCATGCTGGGGTCGCACGCCAAGGAGGTTTCGCTGCTGAATCATGACGACCTTACTAAGGATTCGTCGATTGCGCAGACCCTTGCCCTGGACCCGACCCAAACCCAAGACGATGCGTACCGGGAGATATACGCACGAATCCGTCCCGGCGATCCCGCCACGGACGCGACGACCCGGACCTTCTTCCAGAAGTTGTTCTTTGACGCGAGCCGGTACGATTTCGCTCCGGTAGGCCGCTATAAGATCAATCGTAAGTTGGGTTTACAGATTTCGCAAGAAACCAAGACCCTCACCAAGGAAGACGTGGTCGCCACGCTTCAGTACTTGGTCCGCCTGCGTGGCGGTGAAGGCGTTTTGGACGACATCGACCACTTGGGTAACCGCCGCGTTCGCGCGGTCGGTGAATTGCTTTCGAATCAGGTTCGCATCGGGCTGGTCCGGATGGAGCGCACGGTTCGCGAACGAATGAATTTCCAAGAGGAAGACCAGCTTACGCCTCAGAATCTGGTAAATCCGAAGCCGGTCAGCGCCGTTATCAAGGACTTCTTCGGCCGCAGCCAGCTGAGCCACTTCATGGACCAGATCAACCCGTTGGCCGAGTTGACGCACAAGCGCCGCTTGAGCGCCCTGGGACCTGGCGGTCTGAGCCGTGACCGCGCCGGATTCGAAGTCCGCGACGTTCACGCCACCCACTACGGACGTATCTGCCCCATCGAGACGCCTGAAGGTCCGAACATCGGATTGATGGCGTCGCTGTCGACCTATGCGCGCATCAACGAATATGGCTTCCTCGAAACGCCATACGTGAAAGTCGAGAGCGGGCGCGTCAGCGACCAAATCGAAATGCTTTCGGCGTACGACGAAGACAACTACATCATTGCGCAGGCGAACGCCGAACTCGACAAGCGCCGCCGTTTCGCGAGCGACATTGTGTTGGCGCGGCACCGCGGCGATTTTCCCGAGACTGCGCCGGGCTCCATCGACTACATGGACGTATCGCCCAAGCAGTTGGTTAGTGTGGCCGCCGCGCTGATTCCGTTCCTGGAGCACGACGACGCCAACCGCGCGTTGATGGGCTCGAACATGCAACGCCAGGCCGTGCCGTTGTTGTCGACCGAATCGCCGGTCGTCGGCACCGGACTGGAAGCGGTGACGGCCAAGAACGCGGGTACGGTGGTGAAAGCCGAACGCGACGGCATCGTCGAATATGTGGACAGCGAACTGATTCGCGTTCGCCACATCCGCAAAGGCAAGGATCTGGACGACAACCCATTCCGCGCCGAAGAAGAAGAGTACAAGCTCAAGAAGTTTATTCGCTCCAACCAGAATACCTGCATCAATCAGAAGCCTATCGTCAACAAGGGCGATAAGGTGAAAGCGGGCGACATCATCGCCGACGGCCCGGCGACGGCGGGCGGCGAATTGGCGCTGGGACGGAACGTGCTCGTGGCCTTCGTGCCGTGGGAAGGATACAACTTCGAAGATGCAATCTTGCTCAGCGAAGACTTGGTGAAGGGCGACGTGTTCACGTCCATCCACATTCAGGTATTCGACCTCGAAGCGCGCGACACGAAGCTCGGACCCGAAGAAATTACACGCGACATCCCGAACGTGGGCGAAGACGCCCTGAAGAACCTCGATGAATCCGGTATCGTCCGCGTCGGAGCCAAGGTCAAGCAGGGCGATATTCTCGTCGGCAAAGTGACGCCCAAAGGCGAAACCGAACTGGCGCCCGAAGAGAAACTGCTGCGCGCCATCTTTGGCGAAAAAGCCGAAGACGTGCGCGATGCGTCGTTGACGGTCCCGCCCGGTGTCGAAGGCGTGGTGGTGGACGTGAAAGTGTCCAGCCGGCGCGACAAAGGGGCCGACGGCGCTTCCAAGAATGCGCTGACCGCACAGGTCAACAAGATCAAGCGCGAGTATCAGGATAAGATCGACGCGATCCGCGAGACGTTTGTCAGCCTCGTCAAAGACGACCTCATCGGCATGAAGATTCTCGAGGACGTTGTAGACCACAAGACCGACGAATTGGTGCTTGAGAAGAACAAGCGCGTCAAAGTATCCCATCTTGAAAAGGCGGACTACGGCGTGTTGGCCCGGATGCGCGTGGAAGACAAGCGTATCCAGCAGAAGCTGACGCGCCTCGTCAACATGGCTGCCATGGAAGAAGCCAAGTTGGTGGCCTTCCGCGACAGCGAACTCGACATGCTCCGCAAGGGCGACGAATTGCCCCCGGGCGTGATCAAGCAAGTCAAGGCCTACGTGGCGACGAAGCGGCGCATGTCCGTCGGCGACAAGATGGCCGGACGTCACGGAAACAAAGGCGTTGTCGCGAAGATCATGGCGGTCGAAGACATGCCGTATTTGCCGGACGGATCGCCCGTTCAGATCGTGCTGAACCCGCTCGGCGTGCCTTCGCGAATGAACGTGGGACAGATTCTCGAGACGCATCTTGGCTGGGCGGCGCAAGCCCTCGGCATGAAGGTGGCGACGCCGGTTTTCAATGGCGCGAGAGAAGAAGACATTTGCACGTTCTTAAAGCGGGCGGGATTGCCGGAGACGGGAAAGATCAAGCTTCGCGACGGGCGCACGGGACGCGATTTCGACCAGGAAGTGACCGTGGGCGCGATTTACATGATGAAGCTGAACCACTTGGTGGACGACAAGATCCACGCGCGCGCCATTGGCCCGTACTCGCTCGTGACCCAGCAGCCGCTGGGCGGCAAGGCGCAGTTCGGTGGACAGCGCTTCGGTGAAATGGAAGTGTGGGCATTGCAGGCCTACGGGTCCGCATACACGCTTCAGGAACTGCTAACGATCAAGTCCGACGATATTCAAGGCCGAACGAAGGCGTACGAAGCCATCGTGAAGGGCGACAAAGATGTCGAACCCGGCCGGCCGGAATCGTTCAACGTACTCGTCCGCGAGATGCAGAGTCTTTGCCTCGACATGACCAAGATGTTGCGTGTCGAAAGCACCGGCGAAGACGACGAAGCAGAAGAACCTTTGGAGGGTTAATCATTGGCCAAGTACGTACAAACGACGGGTGATCGATTCGACGCCATTCAAATTCGCCTGGCTTCCCCAGAGGATATTCTGAAGTGGTCGCGCGGCGAAGTGAAGAAGCCCGAGACGATCAATTACCGCACGTTTAAGCCGGAGAAGGACGGCCTTTTCTGCGAACGCATCTTCGGTCCCGTGAAGGACTGGGAATGCGCCTGCGGCAAATACAAGAAGGTCAAGCATCGCGGAATCGTGTGCGACCGTTGCGGCGTGGAAGTGACGGAATCGAAAGTCCGCCGCGAACGCATGGGTTGCATCAAGCTCGCGGTCCCGGTCACGCACATTTGGTTTTTCAAGACGACTCCGAGCAGCATCGGCAACTTGCTCGATCTGTCGATTCGCGTGCTCGAACGCATCATCTACTTCGAGAACTACGTCGTCATCGATCCCGGCGACACGAGTCTCGACAAGATGCAGATTCTCACGGAAGACGAGTATCAGGACGCGCGCGAGCAGTGGACCGACCGCTTCACCGCCAAGATGGGCGCGGAAGCGATCAAGATCCTCCTCGAAGAAATCGACATCGAACAGTTGAGCGCGGAACTGCACACGCAAGTCAGCACGACCACGAGCATGCAGGCGCGCGCCAAGGCCATCAAGCGGCTGAAAGTCGTCGAAGCGATTCGAAAGTCGGGCAACTCGCCCGCCTGGATGGTGCTCGACGTCGTTCCCGTGATTCCTCCCGATCTTCGCCCGCTGGTGCCGCTGGAAGGCGGACGCTATGCGACGAGCGATCTGAACGATCTATACCGCCGCGTCATCAACCGCAACAATCGACTGAAGCGCATCATCGAACTGCGCGCGCAGGAAGTCATTCTGCGCAATGAAAAGCGCATGCTCCAGGAAGCGGTGGACGCGCTGTTCGACAACGGACGCCATGGGCGCACCGTGCTCGGCGCGGGGAACCGTCCGCTGAAATCGTTGAGCGACATGCTCAAAGGAAAGCAAGGCCGGTTCCGTCAGAACTTGCTGGGCAAACGCGTAGACTATTCGGGCCGTTCCGTTATCGTGGTCGGACCCGAGCTGAGATTGCACCAGTGCGGTCTTCCCAAGAAGATGGCCTTGGAGCTTTTCGAGCCGTTCATCATTCGCGAGCTGAAAGAGCGCGCCATCGCCTCCACCATCAAGGCGGCGAAGCGGATCATTGCGCAAGGGCGCGAAGAAGTTTGGGACATCCTCGAAAACGTCATTCGCGATCATCCGGTCATGCTGAACCGCGCACCGACTTTGCATCGTCTTGGCATTCAAGCGTTCGAGCCGGTGTTGATCGAAGGCAAGGCCATTCGCATCCATCCGTTGGTGTGCGCGGCGTTCAATGCCGACTTCGACGGCGACCAGATGGCCGTGCACGTACCGCTTATGCCGGCCGCGCAGCTTGAGGCCCGTCTGCTCATGCTGTCGTCGACGAATATCTTCTCGCCGTCGAACGGGCGCCCCATCGTGACGCCTAGCCAAGACATCGTGTTGGGCATTTCGTATATGACCCGCATGCGCAAAGGCGCGAAGGGCGAGTGGAAGGCGGAGTGGACCGGCAAGAACGGGGAACTTCTCCAACCGGGCCGCGTCTATCCGAACACGGCCGCTGTCGTGTTGTCTTACGAAATGGGACGAGTTGATTTGCACGCCCGCGTCAAGGTGTTTAGCGATGACTCCATCATCGACACCACCGTTGGCCGCGTCATCCTCAAAGAGGCCTTGCTGCCCGAGATCAGGCTCAAGGACGTCAATCGCGAGCAGGACAAGAACTCGATCGGAGACGTGATTGCCGACGCTTATCTGCGACTGGGCCATAGCCGCACCGTCGACTTGCTCGACGCGCTGAAGCGGGTTGGTTTCAAGCACGCCACGCTGGCGGGTATCTCGGTTGGCGTGTTCGACATGGTCGTCCCCAAGGAGAAGAAGGAACTCATCGACGCGTCGCGAAAAGAAGTCGCGCGTATCGACGACATGTACCAGAACGGTCTGATCACGGAAGGCGAGCGATCGAACAAGGTGATCGACCAATGGACGACGACCACCGAAGCGGTTTCGTCCGCCATGCTCCGGGCCATGGAAGAAAACCAGCAGGGCTTCACCGGCATTTACCTGATGCTGACCTCGGGCGCCCGTGGTACGAAGCAGCAGATTCGTCAGTTGGCGGCCATGCGCGGCCTTATGGCGAAACCCTCGGGCGATATCATCGAGTCTCCCATCATCTCGAACTTCCGCGAAGGCCTGACTGTGCTCGAATACTTCATCTCGTCGCACGGCGCCCGTAAAGGGTTGGCCGACACGGCACTGAAGACTGCCGACGCCGGTTACCTTACGCGCCGTCTTGTAGACGTATCGCAGGATGTCGTCATCGAAGAGGAAGACTGCGGAACGCTCAGCGGAATCTGGGTGGAAGCGCTCATGGACGGCACCGACATTGTGCAGCCGCTCGAAGAGCGTATTGTCGGACGCTACGCGCTCGACGACATCACCGTTCCGGGCGAGAGCGAGCCGATTGTACGGGCCAACGAAGACATCACCGAAGAGAAGGCGCAGAAGGTTGTCGACAAAGGCCTTCCCGGTGCGCGTATTCGTTCCGTGCTGACGTGCCAGTCACGCCGCGGCGTGTGCCAGTTCTGCTATGGCCGCAACCTGGCCAGCGGCAAGCTGGTTGAGCTTGGCGAGGCCGTGGGCATTATCGCCGCGCAGTCCATCGGCGAACCGGGCACGCAGCTCACGATGCGCACGTTCCACATCGGTGGCGCCGCGAGCCGTCAGGTCGAAGCCAGCGAAATCAAAATCATCGACGTCGGAATCATCGAATTCCGAAATGTCCGAACGGCGCTCAATCGCGACAACAAGCACGTCGTTACGAATCGCGGCGGTGAGATCGCGATTGTCGACGGCGAAGGGCGCGAGATTCAGCGTTACGCGGTTCCCCCCGGCGGTATCCTGTACGCGGAAGATGGTCAGAAGACGCGCAAGGGCCAGGTGCTGTATACCTGGGATCCTTACAACGTCATGATTATTGCCGAAGCAACGGGTACGGTCCATCTCGAAGGCATGGTGGAAGGCGTAACGATGCGCCGCGACACCAACCCGGAGACCGGTGTCGAAGAGCGCGTAATCACCGAGCACAAGCAGGACTTGCACCCGCAGATTACGTTGTTGGGCAAGCAAGGCGAAGTCATTGCGTATGCCACGATCCCCGCGCAAACGCACGTGCTCGTCAACAGCGGCGACAAGGTCCAGGCGGGCGACCTCCTGGCGAAGACACCGCGCCAGTTCAGCAAGACGAAGGACATCACGGGCGGTCTGCCTCGCGTGGCCGAGCTGTTCGAGGCGCGTCAACCGAAGGATCCCGCGGTCATCAGCCACATCGACGGTCTCGTCGAATTGGGCGGTACGTCCAAAGGAAGCCGCAAGGTCAAGATCGTGCCGCCTATCGGTAAAGAACGCGAGTACGCGATTCCGCCAGGCAAGCACCTGAACGTGCAAGCGGGCGACCGCGTCTACGCCGGTCAGCGACTGACCGACGGCCCGGTCATTCCCCAGGATATCCTTGAAGTGCAGGGCGAAGACGCACTGCGCAAATATCTGCTGGATGAAATCCAGCAGGTGTACCGCTTGCAGGGTGTACGCACGAACGACAAACACATCGAAGTGATTGTCCGCCAAATGCTCCGCAAGGTTCGCATCAAGGACGATCCGGGCGACACTGCGTTCCTTGCGCACGAAGAAGTGGACAAGATCCGCTTCCAGGAAGAGAACGAGCGCGTGCGCAACCGCGGCGGACGGCCCGCCGAGGCGGAGCCGGTCTTGCAGGGAATCACCAAGGCGGCGCTGAGCACGGAGAGCTTCATTGCGGCTGCTTCGTTCCAACAAACCACGCGCGTGCTGACCGAAGCGGCGCTTTCCGGCAAGCGCGATTATCTGCGCGGGCTGAAGGAAAATGTGATTATTGGGCATCTGATTCCTGCTGGAACGGGAAGCAGGCATTACCAGAATACCCATATAAGTATTGCGGAAGATTTGATGCAGGACATCGCCGAGCATTTCGAGGTGGGGCCTGCGTTGGACGAAGTCGAGGAGGAAGCGGGCGCCTAAAAGAATGCGGCGAACGGCATAGAAAAGCAGTTTATCTGCTTGACTTCGCCGCGTTCCTGTGCTAAGCTAATCAGCCGTTGTCTTTTAGGGGAGAGTTGTGTCTTTTCTATTGGTTCGAGTGTAAGGAGTAGAATTTTGCCAACCATAAACCAGTTGGTTCGAAACGCGCGACATAAACGGACGACAAAAACGAAGTCGCCCGCTCTGTTGCAATGCCCGCAGGCGTCGGGCACGTGCACGCGCGTATTTACGATGACGCCTAAGAAGCCCAATTCGGCGCTTCGCAAAGTGGCACGCGTTCGTCTCAAGAACGGGATAGAAGTCACTGCTTACATTCCCGGAATCGGACACAACCTTCAGGAACACTCCCAAGTGATGATTCGCGGGGGACGTGTGAAAGACCTGCCGAGTGTGCGCTACCACTTGATTCGTGGCGTGCTTGATGCCACCGGCGATATCGGCGGAACGGCAAGTGTCAAAGAAGAGGGCGGAAAGCAGGTCCATGCGGGACGCTGGGTGAGCCGCTCCAAGTATGGCGTGAAGAAACCCAAGGCCGGCGTGGTTGCAAAGCCCGCGGGCAAGAAGAAATAGAGGAGCGGTAAGCGATGCCAAGACGTCGGGAAGTACCGAAGCGCCAGCCGCTGCCGGATCCAAAATACAAGAACACAATCTTGACCAAGTTTATTAACACGGTCATGATTTCCGGAAAGAAGAGCATTGCGGAGTCTATCGTATACGGCGCGCTCGAAATCGTTACGAAGCGCAATCCGAAGGATGATGCCGTCAAGGTCTTCGAAACGGCCATCGAAAATGCAAAGCCCCTGCTGCAAGTGAAGTCGAGACGTGTCGGCGGTGCAACGTATCAAGTTCCCGTCGAGATTCCTCCGGCCACGCGAACCGCACTGGCATTCCGTTGGATTATTGAGTTTTCGCGAAAGCGTGGTGAGAAGACCATGGCCGAACGGTTGGCGGGCGAGTTGCTCGACTGCTACAACCGGCAAGGCAATACGATCAAGCGCCGGGAAGATACGCACCGTATGGCGGAGGCCAACAAGGCCTTTGCTCATCTGCGGTTCTAGGGTCTGAACGGGGCCTTCGGGCTTGGGTCTTGATACCCGATAGTCATTGAACGGCCGGCCGAGAGGTTCTTGGGCGAAAGCGCGAGGGCAAGCGGCTGGAAGCGATAGTAGTAGGTCTGTGCCATTCCCCAGGGAATGTGTGCAGGCTAAAGTGTCTGAGACTGGCTCCCTGGCCGGAATACTGGCGGGGAATAGGCGACTCGGAGAATCATGAGAGTAACGACAGGATAACGTGCCGGCGGTCAGCTCCGCTCGGCTAACACAGGCAGCGCATGCCATTAGTCGAGGCGGCGCCGGAGATTTGAGTGTGAATTCCGTGGGACAACGAAGATACGAACTAGCCAACACGCGCAATATCGGCATCATGGCGCACATCGATGCCGGTAAAACGACCGTGACTGAGCGAATTCTTTATTACTCGGGCCGCTTGCACAAAGTCGGTGAAGTGCATGAAGGCACCGCGACCATGGACTACATGGAGCAGGAGCGCGAGCGCGGTATCACGATTACTTCCGCCGCCACCGCCTGCGAGTGGAAGGGCCATCGGGTCAATATTATCGACACACCGGGTCACGTGGATTTCACCGCGGAAGTGGAACGCAGTCTTCGAGTGCTGGACGGAGCCGTCGCGGTATTCTGTGCGGTTGCCGGCGTGCAACCTCAGTCGGAGACCATGTGGCGTCAGGCAGACAAGTACGCCGTACCCCGCATCGCGTTCATCAACAAGATGGACCGTGTGGGCGCCGATTTCGCGCACGCCGTGCAGACTATGCGCGACCGCCTCGGAGCGAGAGCAGTTCCTCTTCAGATGCCCATCGGACAAGAAGACGCTTACAAGGGCAACGTCGACTTGGTTACGCAAAAGGCGATTTATTTCGAGGCCGAAGGAGCCGCCACCAAATTAGTCGAAGGGCCGATTCCCGCCGATATGGTGGAAGCAGTTCACGTGGCGCGCCATGAATTGGTTGCCGTGGCCGCTGAGAGCGATGAAATGCTGATGGAAAAGTACATCCTCGAAGAGGAAATCGGCGCGGACGAGTTGAGTGCAGCCATCCGAAAAGGCACGATTCTTGGCCTTTTCTGTCCGGTCCTGTGCGGTACCGCGCTCCGCAACAAAGGCGTGCGCCTCCTCCTGGATGCGGTCGTTTCCTATCTGCCCTCGCCCATCGACGTGGCAGCGGTCGTTGGTAAAGACCCTCAAGACGAATCCACGGAAGTCGCACGCAAACCCAGCGACGACGAGCCGTTTGCCGGCCTGGCCTTCAAGATCCTAACGGACCCCCATGTGGGCCGCTTGACCTTCGTGCGCGTCTACTCCGGCATCGTGAAGTCCGGCGACATGGTGCTGAACGTGCGGACAGGCCGCAAGGAGCGCCTGGGGCGCCTGCTTGAGATGCACGCCGACCAGCGCATTGACCTGACGGAACTCAGGGCCGGCGACATCGGCGCGGTGATTGGTGCAAAGAATACCACCACCGGCGACACGCTGTGCGATCCCAAAGAACCGGTGGCGCTCATGAACGTGACGTTCCCGGATCCGGTTGTGCATATCGCCATCGAGCCCAAGACCAAGGCCGACCAGGACAAGATGTCCGAAGCACTGCACAAGCTCGCGGAAGAGGATCCGACTTTCCGTGTGCGCAGCGACGAAGAAACCGGCCAAACAATTATCGCCGGTATGGGCGAGTTGCACCTCGAAATTATCGTTGACCGTCTCCGCCGCGAATTCAACGTGCATGCAAACGTCGGCAGGCCGATGGTTGCGTATCGCGAAAGCATTACCAAGCTCGCGGAAGCGCGCGGCAAGTTCATCCGGCAATCCGGTGGACGCGGCCAGTACGGCGACGTCGTGCTGCGGATCGAGCCGGCGCCCGGTCAGCACTTTGTATTCGAGAACCTCAGCGTGGGTGGCGTAGTGCCCAAGGAATACTTCAACTCCATCGAACGCGGCGCACGCGAAGCCCTGGAAAGCGGCATCGTGGCCGGATATCCCATGGTGGATGTCAAGGTGTCCTTGCTGGACGGTTCCTATCATGAAGTGGACTCGTCGGAAATGGCGTTCCAGACGGCCGCTTCCATGGGTCTGAAGGCGGCCGTAGCCAAGGCAAAGCCCGTCCTTCTGGAGCCGGTGATGCGCGTCGAAGTGGTTTGCCCGGATGAATACACCGGAGAGGTCATGGGCGATTTCAATGGACGCCGCGGACGCCTCGACGTGATGGAGCAATTGGGCGCGGCGCGCAAGATTCACGCCTTTGTGCCGCTGGCGGATATGTTCGGGTACGCAAACGACATTCGTTCCCGTACGCAGGGACGTGCATCGCACAGCATGGAATTCGCTCAATACGAAGCGGTTCCTTCCAATATTGCAAATGAGATCATGGAGCGTTCGGGCAGTTCATTTCGGTTTTAGGTAAAGCAGAATAGTGTGAGCGCCGCGGGCTGCCGAACACGGTCCGGGTCGCCCCGCAAGGAGAGACAGAGGCATGGCGAAGGCGAAGTTTGAGCGGACGAAGCCGCACGTAAACATTGGCACGATCGGTCACGTCGACCACGGTAAGACGACGCTGACGAGTGCGATCACGAAGATCCTTGCCGAGCAGGGCAAGGCAAAGGCGATGGCCTACGGCGAAATCGACAAAGCGCCGGAAGAACGCGAGCGCGGAATCACGATCAACATTGCCCACGTGGAGTACGAGACGGACAAGCGCCACTATGCGCACGTGGACTGTCCCGGCCACGCCGACTACATCAAGAACATGATCACGGGCGCCGCGCAGATGGACGGCGCGATCCTGGTGGTGGGCGCGGACGACGGCCCC
>JBHEKO010000186.1:0-11220 GCA_041859475.1 Candidatus Hydrogenedentales bacterium | reverse complement strand
ACCTTGCTGGATTACTTTCCCAAGGACACGCTCGTTGCGTTGGACGAGCCGCTCGCGATTCGCGAAGAGGCTCAGACCATCGAGCGCCAGATCGGCGAATCGCCGTTTATCCTTCCGTGGGGCGACCTCGAAAAGCGCATGGAACGGTGCTCCTGCTTGCTGATGAGCCAAGTCTCGTCGATCACCGGCGACGCTTCCATCCGCGTTTCCGCGAACATGCAGGCCCTGTCCGGGTGGCATGGGCGTACCGACGCGTTTTGGGAACAACTTCAGGAATGGGACCGGGCCAAGTACACGGTCGTGCTGCTGTGCGCGACGTCGGGCGAGCGAAAGCGTCTGCACGAGTTGCTCGAAGAACGCGGCTATCGCGTAGGCCAGGACGCCTTCGACCTGCGCGTCGAATTGGGTCGGCTGCGCGCGGCCTTCGCGTCGGAGACGGACAAGCTCGCGATGGTGAGCGAACGCGAGATGTTCGGACGCCACTACGTGCGCCGCAGCCGCAAGCGCTTCGAGGCGGGCATCGCCCTCACGGCATTCAGCGACCTGCGATCGGGCGACTACATCGTGCATTCCGAGCACGGCATCGGGCGCTACCTCGGCCTGCGCCGGTTCGAAGGCAAGGCGGGCGATTTCCTCGCGCTGCAGTATTCCGGCGGCGACAAGGTCGATGTGCCGGTGACCCACATTGACATGATCCAGAAGTACACGGCGGGGGAAGGCGCGCTGCCGAAGGTCGATAAGATTGGCGGGTCCACGTGGGCGCGGACCAAGGCGCGCACGAAGAAGGCCATCCGCGATATGACGCAGGAGTTGCTCACGCTCTACGCCGCGCGCGAGAGCCGAGAGGGCTACGCGTACAGCGCCGACACGCCGTGGCAGGTCGAATTCGAGGATTCGTTCGAATACGACGAGACCCCCGACCAGGCACGCGCCATCGACGACGTGAAGCGCGACATGGAGACGCCGAAGCCGATGGACCGGTTGGTTTGCGGCGACGTCGGTTACGGCAAGACGGAAGTGGCGATGCGCGCGGCGTTCAAGGCCGTGATGGACGGGAAGCAGGTGGCCATCCTCGTGCCGACGACGGTGCTTGCCGAGCAGCACTATACGACGCTGTGCGAGTGGTTCGCGGATTTCCCGGTGAAGGTGGAAATGCTCAGCCGGTTTCGCACGGCGCAGCAACAGAAGATTACGGTCGAGCGTCTCAAGTCGGGGGAGTGCGACGTGGTGGTCGGCACGCACCGGCTTGTCTCGAAGGATATCCATTTCAAGAATCTTGGTCTCGTTATCATCGACGAAGAGCAGCGGTTCGGCGTGGCGCACAAAGAACGCCTGAAGCACTTGCGCACCACGGTCGACGTGCTGACCTTGACGGCGACGCCCATCCCGCGCACGTTGAACCTTTCGCTGATGGGCGCGCGCGACATGAGCGTCATCAATACCGCGCCCAACGACCGGCTCCCCATCCACACGTGCATTGAGAATTTCGACGAACAGCTCGTGCGCGAATCGATCCAGCGCGAACTGGCCCGCGAAGGCCAGGTGTTCTACGTCCACAACCGCGTACAGACCATCATCCCCGTGGCGGAGATGGTGAAGAAGCTCGCGCCGGGCGCGCGCGTCGCCGTGGGGCACGGCCAGATGTCGGAGCACGAGCTCGAGCGCGTCATGACCGCGTTCTTCCATCGCGAAATCGATGTGCTGGTTTGTACGACAATCATCGGATCCGGCATCGACGTACCGAACGCCAACACCATCATCATCGACCGGGCCGATCACTTCGGCCTCGCGGAATTGTATCAGTTGCGCGGCCGCGTCGGCCGGTACAAGCACCGCGCGTTCGCGTATCTGCTCGTGCCCGCGGACCGCGCCCTCTCGGAGGACGCGCAGAAACGCTTGAAGGCGCTCGAAGAGTTTTCGACCTTGGGGTCCGGATTCCGCATTGCGATGCGCGATCTCGAAATCCGTGGCTGCGGCAATATCCTCGGCGGGGAACAGTCGGGCTATATCACCGCGGTCGGGTACGACACCTACTCGCAGCTTGTGGCGGAGGCCGTGGCCGAGATCAAGGGCGAACCCGTGCGCCGCGTAAACCTGCCTCAATTCGAGATTGCCATCGACGCGTACATCCCCGAGGATTATGTGCCCTCGGAGACCCAGAAGCTTACGCTCTACAAACGCATCGCGGGACTCTCCAGCGTGGAGGAAGTCGACGAGATGCGCGCGGAACTTGCGGACCGGTTCGGTTCCGTGCCGGGGCCAGTAACGCGGCTTCTCGAAGTGATGCGCGTGCGTGCGGTAGCCGCGGAGGCCGGCGTGAAACGCGTCGTTGCGGCGAAAGATGTCGTCGCGGTCGAATTCGAAAGCGGGAACGCGCTATCGCGTTCCCGTCGCGCCGCATTGGCGGATGCATTCGGCGGTAAGCTCGAATTCGCGTGGCACGACAAACCGTCCATCACCTACCGGGCGCCCGCCAAAGACGGGCAGAACGTCCTTCGAGCCGCGCTGGAACTGGTCAAAGCGTTGGTGGAGGTTTGAGCGAGGGAGTGGGGACGGACTGCCGCTTGTCGGGTATGTCCGGCGAGTCAGACCGGTCCGACACGCCGGACGCCTTCGCGCGGCGCTAGGGCAGGCTTGGCACCGGTTCGGCGAGAGAAGCGCCTTGATCGGCGCCTTCCGTGACGGAGCCGCTGACTGGCGTCGTGTTGTCCATTGGCGAAGTGGGAAGTGCGCCTTCGATGGCCTCCGGCATAGAACCCGCTTCGGCGTCGTCTTCGCTTGTCATGATGCTCTCCTCATCCGGGTCGTGAATCACGAACTCGACGCGCCGGTTCTTTGCGCGTCCGGCTTCTGTGTCGTTCGAAGCCACGGGATGGTGCTCCGCATAGCCGCTGGCCGACAAGCGGTTGCCCGGAATGCCCGTCGCGTCGATCATATACGAGACGACGTTTACGGCACGTTCGGTCGAGAGCTGGAAATTGCTGGAGTAGCGCGCACTGCGAATAGGGACATTGTCGGTATGCCCTTCCACGTTGACGGTGTAATTCTTGGTGGCCAGCACCGTGCCAATCTTCGCAACCAAGTCTTGAGCCGTTGTGGTCAGATCCGCGCTGCCCACGCCGAAAAGAAGTGAATCCGATAGCCCCATTGAGACCTTGTGCCCCGACGGATCCAGTTTGACGCTGATCGAATTCTCCAGCCCGCTCGATTTGACCAAAGCGTCCAAGTCGTTCTTCAGCTTCTTCATGCGCGTTCGAAGCGCGTCAATCTTCTCCGTCTTCGTCTTGCCCGACCTTCGGGTGCGATCCGTTCCTTCGGTGCCCGACGGCCTCATCGTATTGCCTGGGGCAATTTGCCCGCCTATTCCCGTCGGGCTCGCGGCAGGATTGCCCATTTCGGCGCGCATGGCTACGGCAAGGGCCTTGAATTTCTGCTTGTCGACGTTCGAGAGCGCGTACATCACCACGAAGAACACCATCAGAAGCGTGATAAGGTCTGCATAGGTCAGCAGCCATCGCTCCTCGTTCTCGTGTTCTTCGTGCTTCTTATGGCGTCCGCTCATCGAGACTACCCCGTTCCGCGCGCACGCGCTCTATTATGCCTTGGCGCCTGCGCGCACTTTCTCGGTGAGGAAGGCCAGGAGCTTCTGATTGACTACGTGCGGACCGTCGCCCGAATAGATGGAGAGAATGCCCTCGGTGATCATCTCGCGCAACGCGACTTCTTCCTTAGCGATAATCCCGAACTTTTTCGAGATGGGAAGAAACGCGAGGTTCGCGGAGGATACGCCATAAAGTGTTGCGATGAACGCCATGGCGATGGCCGGCCCGAGCTTTTCCGGTTCGGACAAGTTACCCAGCACGGTAATCAGACCAATTACTGTTCCGATAATCCCCAGCGTGGGCGCGAAGCCTCCCGCCGTGGCAAATACCGCGCCACTCGTTTTCAGGGCATCCTCGTCGACGGTCATCTGCGTGATCAGCAATTGCTTCACGAGTTCCGCATTGGTGCCGTCCACAATCAGGCGAATGCCCTGCCTCAAGAAGGGATGTTCGATCTTGAGCTTGTACTCCTGCAACGCAAGAATCCCGTCCTTGCGGGTGATACCGGCCATTTCCACGAACATCTGGATGAGGACATTGAGGTCGTACGCGTTCCGAAACACCAAGAGCTTCAGATTCCCCAGGACATCCAGAATGTTCCGAAGCGTGAAGCACGCGATCGTCGCCCCCGTGGTTCCCCCGAATACGATCAACATTGCGGTCGGCGCCATCAGCTTGCCTATGCTCGTCCCCTCCTCGATGGCAGCAATGAGCACCGAGAGGACACCAAGCAGAACGCCGGCGATTGTGATAGGATCCATAGATATAAAGCGTCCTATTGCTGATTACTTAGGGTCTGACGTTCAAGCAATCCCCTGCTACCCGTTTGGCAGAGGAGGTCTCCTCGTTCGCGGAAGCATCCAAGCGGACGGCTTCATCTTCTACCACGGGCCGATGTGAAATGCAAACCGCGCCTGTCATACTAGCCTGCACGGCACACAGAGGAGGCCTGCCATGGCAGATTCGTTCGTCCAGGTACGCGTCGAAGACCATCTGTATTTCGTTACCCTGAACCGGCCCGAAAAGCGCAATGCGCTCACGCCCGAGATGGTGCTTGAGCTTGCCGCCGCCGTCCGTGAAGCCGATGAGCATCCCGAGGTGCGCGCGGTCATCGTCAACGCGAACGGCCCCGTGTTTTCCGCAGGCATCGACCTCATGGCTCTTGCCCAGGCAAAAGCCGCCGCGCAGGACCAGAATCCCGCGCGTTGGTTGCGACGCATGGCCGACCGTCTTCAGGACGCCCTCCACACCATCGAGTCCACGGAACTGCCTGTTATCGGCGTGCTCCAGGGGCGGGTCATCGGACTGGGGCTTGAGGTCGCGTTGTCCTTCGACTTTCGTGTCGCCGCCGGCTCTTGCCTGCTCAGCATTCCGGAAAGCCGCATGGGCCTGGTCGCCGACGTGGGTGGGACCACGCGACTTTGCAGGCTCATCGGTCCCAGCCGCGCAAAGGACATGCTCATGACTGCGCGCAACGTCGAGGCCCCGGAGGCCCTCCAATGGGGTCTGGTCAATCGCGTCGTGCCGGAGGAACAACTAATGGGATGTGCTACCGCGTTGGCCAACGAGATTGCCCAGAATGCGCCGCTGGCCGTAGGCATGGCGAAACTTATCGTCGATCAGGGCGATGGCCTCGACAAGCATTCTCAGCTCGCCATCGAGCGATGGGCTCAGAGCCAACTCATCTCCTCCGAAGACCTTATGGAGGCCGTGTCCGCCTTTATGGAGAAGCGTCCGGCTCGCTTCAAGGGGAAGTAATCCGGTGCCTGCAACCCCGTGATGAGTTCACCTTCCGGAAGCGTGTTCGCGCCATACGCCTTGCCGCAATTGACAATCGTATGATAGGGTGAATGCAGGATATGCGAAGAAAGCTGCAAGGCCAGTTCGCCCGTAACCCAAGCAATTGAGGACGATTATGAAAAAGAAATGCATTATGGCTCCCCGGGGACCGGTGGCGGCAGGCCCCTATTCGCATGCCGTAGCGGCGGGGAATCTGTTATTCGTTTCCGGGCAGGGGCCGATGTCCCCGGATGGAAGCGGGTTGAAGACGAAAACGTTCGAGGAGGAGGTCCGGCAGACCTTCGAGAATCTGAAAGCCATCCTCGAAGACGCGGGATCGGGCATGCAACATGTCGTGAAGACAAATGTATACTTGGATAACATGGACAACTTCGGCGAGATGAACGCCATCTATAAGGAATATTTCCCCAGCGACTACCCGGCCCGTACGACGATCCAGGCGGCGCGCTTGCCACTGAATATTCGTATCGAGGTTGAAGCGGTCGCGATTCTTCCAGGCACATGAGCACATCCACCCAAAGCGGAGTCCGCCGCGGAGCGCGAGCCATCACGTTCGTTGCGATGGCGCTGTGTCTGGCCGGAGCGGCATATGCCTTGAGCGCCGCCGAGTTCAATACCTTGGGTGTCGAGGCCTACAACGCAAAGCAATGGGACGAGGCGGCGAAGCATTTCGAGCAGGCCTATAAGCTCGCCCCGGACAACGCGACCGTCAAACGGAATCTGTGCAACACCTATCAGGCGCAAGCGAACGAGTCGGCCAAGGAATCCGATTTCACGGGCGGCGTTGAGAAGCTGCTTGTCGCCGTAAGCGCGGACCCCGAAAACCCTTCGGCTTTGGCCCAACTGGGTGCGTATTATCTGCGACTCGACATGGTGAACGACGCGGTCTTCCGGCTCGAAGACAGTGTCGAGTTGGATCCGGACAATCTGGACGTTCAGGAACTGCTCGGAGACGCCTATTACAAAGCAAATGACTTGGCCGCGGCGCTGGCGCAGTGGGAGCTCGTGCGCGAGCGCGACCCCGACCGCCGAAGCTTGGTCGAGAAGCTCAACAGGGCTTATCGCGAAGAAGGCGTCGAGGGGGGATACCGGAAGACGCAGTCCGCGCACTTCGTCATCAGCTTCGCGCCCAACACCAGCGGCGGCGATTTGGGCAAGGTGCTGCAAACCCTCGAGCGGGCCTACCGCGACATCGGCCGCAAGTTCGGCAATGTGTACCCCCCCGCACCGATTCAAGTCGTGGCCTATACTGCCACGGATTTTTCCCAGGCCACCTTGCTCGACGAACACATCGGCGCGGTGTATGACGGCAAGATTCGGATTCCTATTCGCGACACGGCCGGCGTCCCGATACCGGAAGCCGAATTGTGGCGCAGGCTTTTTCACGAGTACACGCACGTGGTCGTGCGATATTGGGCCGGCGACACGGTTCCGTGGTGGTTGAACGAAGGCTTGGCGGAGACGTTTTCCAACCGCCTCACGGCGGCCGAGTCGGGGTTATTGAGAGAAGCCGCCGCCGCCAACCTGCTGATGCCCCTCGATACCCTGGAGGAAGCCCAATTGAAGCGGCTTTCCCCGGACCTCCTGCAGATCGCCTACATGCAAGCCCATGCGACCGTCGAATTCCTGTGGGGCCGCTATGGAATTCGTGGAGTCGCCCCTATGCTGGACGCACTCACACAAGGTTCCACCCCGGAAGAATCGCTGCGAACCAGCTACAAGCTCACCTACGACCGGTTGTACAAGGAAGTCACCGCGGGATTGGGCGTCACCGTCTCGAAGAAGTAGGAGCATTGCGCTGGACCCTTCGCGGGGGGACCGACTCCTCGTTTCGCGCTCGCTACATCAACGTTGCGAGAAAATGCACTCGGTCCTCTTCGTCCGAAATGGTTTTCGCCGCCGACATGGCCAAGGCTTCGAATTCTTTGGCTTTCTCAATGTCCCCACTGCACGCGTAGGCGCGAGCATTCCCCGCGTATGCGGCCGCGAGGTCAAACGGAGTGGTCTCCATACCGTCGAGCTGGCTGAGTTCGAGGCACCGCACCGCATACCGAAGCGCCAACTCGCAGCTCCCCAAGGCCGAATGCACAAAGGTCAACAAACACATTGCGCGTTGCTCGTTGAGCGCATTTCCCAGGTGCATCCAATGAAAGCACGAGGCATGCGCGGCGTGCAGCATTTGCGCATCTTCGTCGGGCGTGCGCGACGGCCTTTCGAATAGATCCCACGCCAGGTTGTTGCACTCCACCGCGAACCAATGATGCGCCTTGTCCAGATCGTCAGAAGGATTCATACAGTAACCTCCCATACGCCCGTGCAGCAGTGCCGCTCTGGGGTAGAGTGTCGCAATCCCCGGCTTCGTATGCAAATTTATCCCGGCCTTAGGCTAGCTCTAGCGCGAGGCTGCGGTCTACACGGACGTTTCGCCGAAATGTCCGAGGGGAGCCGAAGGCTACACGAAAAGAATCAAACTCGCTCCGAAGCCCCCTTTATCGTGCGCACCACTCAAACAGCGCCACCCACTCTTTCCGCTGCATCTCGATCAGATCCAACGGCTCCTCCTTGTGCCTGCGCTGCACCTCGTCCACGAACGCATGCGGGTCATGCCCATAGGGAATGGCCGGGTGCACGCCCACGCGGTTGAACCAATAATGCGCGTTGCCGAAGTCCCCTTCGCGCCGGTGCATGATTCCGTGCCAAAACGCCCCCGTGGCATCCTCAATGCCCTGGCTGATGGTGTGGCTCCGGTCGAGTTCGTCGATATAGAGCCACAGCGCGGCGCGCAAGGCAGGCCGTTCGGCGATCGCACTCATGCGCTCGATCGACTCGACGAGACCAATTTGCTCGTTGGTTCCGCCCTTTACCACGACGAGTTGCCGCATGGAATCGTCCAAAGGCCACCAATTAAAAAGGGGGGTGATTACTTTGACGATTGGGTCCGGCAAATTAATGGGCCTACTTTTGAAGTTCACGGCGTGCTGCCATCCACGGTGTACTCCTCAATTCGCCTTCCCGCCGTGCAGAAATCCGCCGGCGGGTGTCTTGGGGGCCTTGTACTTGAAGGGGAGCGTATCGGGAGTCACGTAGACCTCCGTTGTGAATTTCAGCGGCAACCCCGAAGGGGAGTCGTACGTCAATTCCATCGTGTACGCCGTCCACCCTTTGCGCGGCTTCGCGACCTTCGCCACATACACGCCGTCGCCTTGCTCCGCCACGTCCGTGCTGGTCCACGTCTTGCCGATAGTATCCACGCGGAAATCCCGCGCTTTGGGGTTTGTCGCCTGCCACAAGGTGACTGCCTTCGGCTTATCGGCCGCCCTTACCGTGATCGTCCCGCGCGCATGTTCGAAGGTGAACTTGGGCCGGGGCGTCCCGTGCACAATCGCGGCATGAAACGCGGCCACGCTTTCCAGCGCATCCGTCCCATCAAGCGAATGCTTGGAATTCGGCACGTTGCGCACATACGTCTCTCCAGGGAGATCCTTCAGATAGAACCGCGTCGAATCAGGCAAGAAGAACTCGTCGCCCGTCGCGTTGATGATAAGCTTCGGCATGGTATACCGCGACCGGTACTCGTAAGGCTCTACTATCTTCAAAAGCGCCTTGTACTCGGGCGTTCCCATCCAGTCCATGAGGCCCATGTGCGTGTAGTCGCCCACCGCCGGAGCCCAGAATCCATAGGCTTCCCAGTGATGCTCGAACGAGGGTTCCAGGTTCAACATATTGATGACGGCAGGGATGATGCCTACTACGCGCTTGTCCACGGCCGCCGTCGTCCACGTTGTCCAACCGCGCTTCGAGCCTCCCGCGACCACGAAGCGGTTCACGGTGACGGCCCCGCCCTCCGCGCTTTGGCAGAACGACGTTATCGAATCCATTGCGCGCACGACCGCCTTCGTCATCGGGAGCCGCGCCGGCCATGTCTCGTCGCCGGTCTTCAAGAACTTGTCCCAAGTGTACGCAATGAGCGAATCCTCTTTGCGCCCCTTGGTCTCCCCCGCAAACGTCAGCGGCTGGTTGGGAATCATCCTCAGGTCCGCGGTTACGGTGTTCGTCGTCAGCGCGATCTTCACCATCCCCTCATCCGGTTTCGCCGGGGCATCGCCTCCATTGCCTCCACCGGAGATGAACAGAAATCCAATCGGGCTGACGACCTTGTCCGGCTTGACGACGGTTAGCCAATGCTTCCACAAGGTGCGGTCCACTTCCTCCGGAGTCCTCCAGGACTGCGATGTCATGTCCAGCACATAGGCGGTGAAGCCTTCGCCCTTGATCGTGTTGACCAGGCTGTACGTATAGCTCGCGTCGGGCGCCTGCACATACCGGTCCAAAGCAGTCTGCTCGCTTCCCGGCGCAGGTCCTTCGGGCTTCTGAACGTGCGCACACCCGGCCATCACGGCCAACATCGCGACCGTGCAACACAACAATCGCATGACGTTCCTGGATATCCGTCTCATGTCGTCGTCTCCCGTTGGACACAGCACCGGAACACCTGCCGTCGCTACCGAAGGGCACTGAAGGCAAGAAAGAAAGCGTGGCATGAATTGGCCGATTTGTCAATTTGGAGCAACTCCATTCCGGGCCGGACGCGAGGCAGCGGCGTTCTTCAAACGTCGCACGAGCCGCCAACATTCGCCTATACTCAATCCCGGTGTGACTGGGGGTCTTCAACCAGAAGAGAGACGGAGCCATGCGTATACGAGCGATTGCGGCGATTCTCGGGCTAGGTGTCTTGCTGACGGGTGCAGCGGCGGCAGATACGCTGTGGAGCGTAGGCCATGTGGATGGCGATTACGGAGAGTTTGCCCTCGTGGGAGCCTATGCGGACTATCCGGCGGCATTTCCGGGGGATGTGGCGTTCAAACCCGGTTCCGATGCTGCACGCAAGCAGTGGCCGTTTATCCAACCTGGCCCCGAAGATGCATGGGCGGGCAGCAAACCGCATCCGTACGCCGTGAACTTTAACCTGAGAAAAGCGCCGAAGTCCGCGTGCCGGTTGATGGTGCATCTCTGCGACACGCATCAAAGCGCCCCGGTACTTGCCGTGAATGTGAATGGACACGACTGCGAACCGGTCCAGTTGCCGGGCGGCGCGGGCGATGGGTCGTTGAACGATGCGAAAGCAGGCCGGCGGCATGCGCAGGCGTTTGTGTTTCCGGGCAGCTGGCTGAGCCGCGGAAAGAACACCGTGACGCTGACGACAACGTCCGGGTCGTGGATGTTGTACGACGCCCTCGTGTTGGAATCAGGGCTTCCTACTACGCCGCAGGTGAGCCGCGTGACCGCGTCGTGCACGCCGATGTTCAAGATCGTGGACGGAGTGCTGAAACAGGCGGTCCGGGTAGAAATCGAGAACAACGGTCTGGAAGGCGAAGGCCAAGTGCAGATCGTTGACCTTCCGGGATCGGAGCAGACGCTTGTCCTAAAACAAGGCTTGCAGGCCTATCACGTGCTCGCGCCACCATTCACGCAGGCTGAAACGCGCCGCGTGAAATTGACCGTGGGCGACAAAGTGGAAGAAGCGGCGTTTGAGGCGAAGCCGGAAAAGCAGTACAAACTCTTCGTCGCAGCGTCGACGCACACGGATATCGGCTACACGGACTTGCAGGAAAAGTGCATGGAACTGCACGTCAACAACGCCATGATGTCGTTGGATACCTCCAAGACCAATCCGGAGTTCAAGTACAACCTGGAGGTCTTCGCCCAAGCCGATTGGATCAAGGAACTGAAGCCCGACATGGTCCCTGCATTGGAGCAGGGGATTCGCGACCGCAAAATCGGCCTGACCGCGTTGTATCTGAACATGCTGACGGGCCTG
>JBHEKO010000798.1:0-5910 GCA_041859475.1 Candidatus Hydrogenedentales bacterium | reverse complement strand
CGCAGGTGGCACCCCGTGAACCGGACGAATATGCACGGCAAGCCCGCCCACGTGGACTCTCCTTGGATGGACTTGTAGATCTCCGAAATCGTCAGCGACGCGGGTTGCGCATCGTTCACCGTGTTCGCTTCGGATAATGGGCCTATGGCTGCGTCTATCTTCATGGCGGGATCATACCACGCGCCGAGGAGGCAGCGCCTGTGGGTAGTCATCGATGGGCACGCTCGTCACTCTTGCGAAGGCCTTCGGAGCGAACGAACTAGGTGAACAGCTTCGGCACGAGTTTGCCGGCGACGTCTGTCAGACGGAAGTCCCGGCCCTGGTATCGGTAGGTGAGACGCTCGTGGTCGAGGCCGAACCGATTGAGGATGGTCGCATGCAGGTCGTTAACGTGAATAGGGTCTTGAACGATGTTCCAGCCGATTTCGTCGGTCTCGCCGATGACTTGGCCACCTTTTATGCCGCCGCCAGCCATCCATATGCTGAACGCAAAGGGATGATGGCCGCGCCCCGTGTTCAAGGCGAAGAAAGCGCCGTTCTCGCCGAGGGGTGTCCGGCCGAATTCCGAGGCCCAGACAACGAGCGTGGTATCGAGCAGACCGCGACGCTTCAGGTCGCGCAACAACGCCGCGATAGGCTGGTCGCACATTCTGCAATTGAAGGGCAACCGTTCGTCTAGATTCTCGTGATGATCCCACGTTTCGTGGAGAATGCTGACAAAGCGCACACCTCGCTCGATCATGCGCCGGGCAAGGAGGCAATTGCGCGCATAGGTCTGAAACTCGTCCGGCCCGCCGCTGCGATATTTCCTTATCTTTTCCGGTTCGTGACGGTCTGCGCCGTATTCCGCGAGTATTTCGGCCGGCTCGTCCGAGAAGTCCATCAGACTAGGGGCTTCAAGCTGCATGCGTCCTGCAAGCTCATAGGTACCGATACGCGCGAGTATCTCGGGGTCTTCCGTTGCCCGGTAATGCATCTGATTCAAATCGCGAATGGCATCAAGTCCGAGCCGTTGCCCAGAATCCGACATGCCGTTTGGATTGTGCACGTCAAGAATTGCGTCGCCCTGATTGCGGAATGGCACCCCTTGGTAGGTGGAAGGTAAAAAGCCACTGGTCCAATTCGACGTTCCGGCACTCGTACCGGAACCTGCCGACAATACGACGTAAGCGGGGAGGTTTTCGGACTCGCTACCCAGCGCGTAGACCACCCACGATCCCAAAACGGGCCGACCGAACGTCATGACGCCCGAACTCATCATGACTTGGCCTGGAGTGTGGTTAAACGCGTCGGTGTGCATGGAGCGAACAAGCGCGATGTCGTCGGCGCAGCTTCCGATATGAGGAAGCAGGTCGGAGAATTCCGTGCCGCATTGGCCATACGGCTTAAACGTGCGCTTTGGGGAACCTCGCAGGACTGCCGTTTCTTTGTCGATGAACGCAAACCGGACGTTCTTGGTCATCGAATCGGGCAGTTTTTGTCCGTCGAGTTCGACAAGTTTTGGCTTCTGGTCGAAAAGGTCCATCTGGCTCGGGCCGCCGCACATGTATAAGAAGATGCAGGCATTGGCCTTGGGCACAAAGTGGGGGAGCTTGGGTGCTAGCGGATTGATGATCCCGCCTGCCGCCTCGCCCGTCTTTGCGATGTAGCCGTCTCTATTCAGGCACGAGGCAAGCGCCAACCCGCCCAACCCACTGGCGGCTGTCGCAAGGAAGCGACGGCGCGTTTGAAGCACCTTTTCTTCTCTTGAGAACATAGGCTCCCTTCGTTTCGCCACGTGTATCCGCATCACGGAAATCCGTTCGTACCCGGAGATTGGTCTCGCATCCTGGACGCGATGCAAATCTCTCCGAAGGCGACGGAATCTATTCACTCAACAGTCGCACTTTCAAAGGGGAACATCCCGTGCGATGGGGTCTATTCTCTCGTCACAAACTCGTCGAGATTCATAATAACACGGGCCAACGCGACGCAACTGGCCGTGTCGGCGATGTCGCCGATTCTCAGATGCTTCTTGCCGACAAGCTGAATGGCCGCGACTTGATCCGAAGAGAGGGCGCGACGCTGGCTGCTCAGGAACTGCTCCAAGCGTTTCAACTCCTGAGGCTCGGGCTCGCGGCCCATGCAGAGACGAAATGCGTACCGGATACGGCCTTGCTCGTCAGGCGGCCCTTCCTGCAGCATGCGCGCTCCGAGCGCTTGGGCGCATTCGAAAAAGACAGGGTTGTTGAGCAGCGTAAGCGCCTGCAGCGGCGTGTTGGAACGCGTCCGGGACCCCACCGTATGAATGGACTCAGGGCAATCGAGTGCTGTGAGCATGGGGTAGGGCGCTGAGCGTTGAAAATGGATATAGAGACCCCGGCGGTACTTGTCGGGTGCGGGGCTTTCCTCCCATTTTATGAATTCGCTGACGGACGATTCCGCGAGAC
The DNA here is from genome assembly GCA_041859475.1 of Candidatus Hydrogenedentales bacterium. Classification (GTDB taxonomy): domain Bacteria; phylum Hydrogenedentota; class Hydrogenedentia; order Hydrogenedentales; family SLHB01; genus JAIBAQ01. The sequence continues at coordinate 3,481 of JBHEKO010000798.1, read as the reverse complement.
TCACCGGTTGAGGAGGGCGAATACTCGGCCCGCCGACATCCGAACAGAGCAACCCGCTTGCGGCGAGATGAACATCGCGTACGATTTCCGCTTCAACGTGATACCGGTTCTGTCTGGCAAGGAGATAATTTGCGGGGTCGACGCCGATGAGGTCGGTACGATTCGCCGACGATTGCCGGTACGTCGAGGAAGTCACTATCGTCCTGATGAGCCCTTTCATACTCCAGCCTTGACGAACGAGTTCCGTTGCAAGCCAATCGAGCAATTCCGGATGCGTGGGCTTGTCGCCGCGAGTTCCGAAGTCGTCGGGCGAACTCACGATGCCTCGGCCAAAGAGGTGTTGCCAGATTCGATTGGCTACCACGCGCGACGTAAGCGGATTCTCGGACCCGGCGATCCAGTGAGCGAGGTCGAGCCTGTCGGGAGTGCCTCCTCTCGGGCGTAATGCCGGCAGCACCGCGGGCGTCCCCAACTGGACCTCATCGCCTGGCAAAAGGAAATCGCCGCGTGTAAACACGTGCGTCTTTGGAGGTGTTGGGTTTTGGGCCAGCGTCTGAGCTGCTGTCTTCGGAGGTTCCGGCGCGCCGGTAAGCAGCGTGTCGAGGGGGTCGCGAAGCGCCTTCATTTCCGGGTCTTGCTGCGAGTAGTAGTCGTAGACGGCTTGTTGCTGTTCGGGCGTTCGTTGCGGGCCCGGGATCATCAGCGCTTCGTGCACGGCGTCCGGAAAGACGATAGCGCCGGCGGGTTCGCGGGCTGTCGACAGGCGCAGACGGCCAATGTTGTGCTGAAGCCCGTCGCGATGCTCTAGCACAAAGGTGAGCAGCGTTCCTTCAGGGAAGCCAACGGGCTCCGCGGCGTCGAAGGTTGCATACCTATCTTCGTTACGGTTGCCCTCCTTCTTCAATATGCTCCATCCAGTTTCAGGATCTCCGTCCAGCGCGGCGTCTATGCCGCGTCCATTCTCTTCGTAGTCGGCCTTGGGGTTGACGAGGTTGACCTTCTGCTTCTGGTCTGGTTGGGTGATCGGAGCGGCAAATACCGAAAACTCGCTGAGGACAAACGTTCCGTCCAAGGCACGGCCTGGCCCTCCGAACTTGAACGTCTTATCCTTCAACGCCTGCAAACGGAAGCTCTTGATCCCAGTTTCGCGCGTCTCGACCACAACGGTGTAGGTGTCGACCTCGCCACTGTTGCCGCTCAGCAAGAGGGAGCGGTCGTCCAGCACGGTTGACGCGGTACCCGCATTCGACAAAAAGCTCACAGGCTCAGCGACGTCCCATCCAACTAACGTGGCCGGATCGATGGTCTTCTCCCAGCCAGCCATTTTCTCGGCGAACTGGGGCTTGTATTCGTCGATTTCCTTCTGCAGTACCGCCGCTTTGGCATTGAAGTCCGCCTTCGCTTGATGGTAGGTGGCGTTCTCCGCTTCACTTGCAGCGGGGACGTCCTTTTCCAGGGAGACATTAAAGAAGCCATACAACTTGTAGTATTCGCGTTGCGTTATCGGGTCGTATTTGTGGGAGTGGCACTGCGCACAGGCCATCGTCAGCCCGAGAAACACGCTGGCCGTTGTATTGGTCCGGTCGATGTTCTGTTTGCTGCGATCTTCTTCGGGGTCAATGCCCCCTTCTTTGTTGGTCAGTGTATTTCGATGAAATCCAGTGGCTACCACCTGTTCAAGCGTCGGATTCGGCAGGAGGTCCCCAGCGAGTTGTTCGGTCACAAACTGGTCGTATGGCATGTCGCGATTCAGTGCGCCTATTACCCAGTCCCGGTAGAGGTAGGCATAGGGGCGCACTTGGTCGACCTGATAACCGTCGCTGTCCGCATACCGTGCAAGATCAAGCCAGTGACGCGCCCATCGTTCGCCGAAATGGGGTGATGCGAGCAGCCGATCCACAAGGGCCTCATAAGCCTGTGGCGACAGATCGTTCAAGTAGTCATCCAACTCCTGGGGGGTGGGGGGCAATCCCAGGAGATCGAGATAGAGCCGGCGTGCGAGCGAGGTCTTGTCGGCTTCTGGCGATGGCGCAATGTTCTGTGCCTCCAACTTCGCCAACACGAAGGCGTCAATCGGCGAGCGCACCCATTCTTTCTTCGATACCAAGGGGACCTCGGGACGCCGAATCGGTTGGAAAGCCCAGTGGTCCGGCGCTGCCGGGGCTAAATCTTCCGGGGCAACCTTCTGCACGCCGTCCGGCCACGTTGCGCCTTGCGCAATCCACGCTTTCAGCGATGCAATCTGCGCTTCCGAAAGCGGTTCGCCTTGCGATGGCATGCGACGGTCCGAATCAAGGCCACTGACAAGCGTAATGAGCAGACTGTTGTCCGGGTCTCCGGCGACGATGACTACGCCGCTTTCTCCGCCGGCGAGGGCACTCTCTTTCAGGTCAAGGCGAAGTCCGCTCTTTTGCTTTTCCGGTCCATGACACGTATAGCAGCGACTCGACAAAATGGGTTGTATGTCGCGCGAGAAATCGATGGCTGGCGAGTTAGCGGCAGCGGCGCCCATCAAGACGGGTAGGAGCGCGCTATATAGTAATCCATGTATCATGTCACGCCTTTGCACGGAGGTGCCACAGCCAGACCTTTAGCTACATTACATGCGTTCCGGGATACTGTCAATTGCCTCGGGTCCGTTCTTCGTCGCAGGCGGGTTTCGAAATGACTCCGGGCTCTTTCTTGCTCGCTGCGAAGCCCATCCCAAGACACAGGATAAGCGACCGGCATAGACTACAGGGCAGGTTCCAATCTCTTCGTCCCTTCCCAGCGATAGAATCCTTGCCCGGTCTTTGCGCCGAGCTTACCCTCCGACACCAGATCGACGAGCAGGGCGGGAGGTTCCGGCATGCGCAGGGGGTCCAGCTTGTACATCACGCGGCACGCATTGAGCATGATGTCGAGGCCGGCAGCATCGGCAATCGCAAGCGGACCCACGCGCATATTGAAGCCGTCGCACATGCCTTGGTCGATGTCCGCTACCGTTCCGGCTCCCGACGCGACGAGGTGGATGGCCTCGATCACCATAACCCCGAAGATGCGGTTCATAAGAAAGCCGGGGATGTCCTGCTTGACCAGCACCGGGTTCTTGCCGAGCGACTTTGTGAAGTCCAAGACGGTTTGGGTCACGGCGGGGTCTGTCTTCGCGTGCGGCACGACCTCAACGAGTTTCATCAACGGAACGGGGCCAAAGAAGTGAACGCCAATCGCGCGTTCGGGATGGTCCATGAACTCCGAAAGCCGTGCAATGGGAATGGTGGACGTGTTGGAACCGACGATGGCCGTGGGGTCGCAGACCAAGCTCAGGCGATGGAGGACGTCCTTCTTTTCCACGATGTCTTCGAAGACCGCCTCGACGACGAGATCGGCATCCCGGCACAAGTCGCAGGACGTTCCCGGGGCGATGCGCGCCAGGATCGTTTCGACGCCTTCCCGCAGCAAGGACTTCTCGGCGAGTTTGTTCAAGGACCAGGCCAGCGTT
>JBHEKO010000763.1:0-3039 GCA_041859475.1 Candidatus Hydrogenedentales bacterium | reverse complement strand
CGGCGTCATGTATGCAATGCAGGATGCCCGCCCGGATGCGCGGCTGGTGTTCCTTGGGCGTGCCCATCTTGCGCGCAATCTGGTCCACCTTCTTGAAGCCCAGCCCCTTGATCTCGCGCAGGATGTGGTAGGGATTGTCCTTCAGCACGGCCTGCGCGTTGTTGCCGAGTTTCTCGATGAGCGTTCCGGCCTGATGATGCGTCAGCCCGAAAGCCGACAGCCATGTCATCACCGCGTTGAACCGCCGCGAAGTCATCCACACGGTGCGCAAATTCTCGATGACGGAAACGGGGACCTTCGCGACCTCCGCGATGCGCTCCGGTGAATGCAGGAGCACGTCCTCGAAGTCTTCTCCGAAGGCATGCGCGATCTTCGCCGCGCGCGTCGGACCGATTCCCTTCACCTCGGGATGGTTCGCGATATAGCGCGCCAAGCCTTCGGGGTCGCCGGGCATCTCCACCTCGACATGGTCGACCTTGAACTGCTGGCCATAGTCGGGATGGGTTTCCCAATGCCCGGCCAGCGCCACGTGCTGCCCTTCCACGGCGAAGAGGTTGCCTGCGAAAGAGCGGGACCTTCCGTCCACGTCGCGGAGTCGGCCCGCCGAAAACTTTGGCCCGGCGTAGAAAACCTTCTCGATGTTTCCACGAAGGATCGTTTTTCGCGTTTGATTCACAATGCTCACTCCCAGTACCATTTTGGACGTGGCGCGACACCGCGCTGCCCACCTCTGGTTACATACCGGAAGGAAGGGAATACTGACGGGAAAGCAATATTTTCGGAAGATGAACAGAAGCCAAAGCAGAAAACACAAGGACGTATCAGGAATTGATACAGGCAATTGAAGAACCACCAGGTAACCGCTGTCACTAATTTCTAGCATTGGTCCGACAGAAAGGAGGAATCGCATGGCAATTCGTCAATCGGTACTAATTCAGAAGTCCACGGAGTACCGGGAGGTCCTTCACGAAAGCCTGCATCAGTCGGTATTTCTCGGCAAAGCCAAATCGGCCTTTCTTTGCCATAGCCACAAGGACGAGAGTTTGGTCAAGGGCCTGATTGCATTCTTTCAAGAAATGAACGTGGATCTCTACATCGACTGGAAGGACCACTCCATGCCTGACACTCCGAACTCTGAAACTGCCAAGAGAATTCAGAAGGCGATCACGACTCGTGAAATATTTCTCTTTCTAGCCACGGCAAATGCGAAGGCGTCTCGTTGGTGTCCTTGGGAGATCGGATACGCAGACTCGAGCCAGCGCAAGATATTCATCATCCCGACAAGCGATAATGCGGGAACATACGGAAACGAGTATCTTCAGCTCTATGCCAAGATCGATATGGGCACGGGCGAAACCCAATCTGGGCTTGCCATATTCAATGCAGGCACGACAAGAGGCGAGTGGCTCTCAACGAAATCATTGCGCTAGGAGGTGCATATGGAAACCGATGTGCTTCACAAGGAGATAGACCTCATACAGGCATGTATTACACGAATGGCGAGTAATTCCTTCTTGCTCAAAGGATGGACCGTGTCAATCATTGCGGTCATCTTGGCCTTGGCTGACAAGGCACTGGAACCGGCGCTACTCAGCGCAGTTGTGCTTATACCTTTGTTTAGCTTTTGGTATCTTGATGCGTTTTTTCTCAGAACAGAGAGAATGTACCGCAAGATGTATGAGTGGGTTGTTGAAAAGCGATGTGCCGGCGATAACAGTTTTCTGTACGATCTAAACCCAGACCGCTTTGCGGCGGGCGTCGACAGTACACGAAAGACTATGTGGTCGATTTCGCTACGTTGGTTCTATGGAATCCCAACGTTGATCACCTTTGCGATGATTGCCGTGAGAGTATATCTGAAATGCGGAGGTACAGGGATATGATGGTGCACAGACCTCAAGTGTTCTACAGCTTTCACTTTGACAACGACGTCTTCCGGGTTCAACAGATACGTAATATCGGAGTTATTGAGGGCAACGAGCCGGTCTCCAAAAACGACTGGGAACAAGCACGCAGAACACCTGGCGGCATTGAGCGATGGATCGACACTAACATGAAGTACAAGTCATGCGTAGTTGTGTTGATCGGTTCTGAAACATACCTCCGCCCCTGGGTGCGTTATGAAATCGCAAAGGGCTGGGATGATGGAAAAGGTGTTGTTGGAATCTACATTCACAACTTGCGAGATCCGCGAACTCCCAACATGCCACCTTACTACGGGCGATCTGCACAAGGTTCAAATCCATTCGCGCAGGTAACACTGCAGAACGGCGCTACACTTGCGCAGTATGTTCCATGTTTCGATCCAAATCCCTCGGATGCCTATGGGGACATCGCCCAAAACTTGCTAAGTTGGATAGGCTGCGCAGCCAGACGAACGTGATAGATTTCGCGCCCCCCAAGGCGGCTTCCCTAATATGTGAAGCCTGCTGTGTTCCTCTCACTCGATACATACATTGCTCGCCCGCCAACACCGCTCGAGATACGCCTCGACAAATTGCCGCGCCGTCTGCCGGTCTCTGCAGAAAAAAACCGGCGTGCGATAGTCGATGCAGATGGACAGGATTGTTCCGAGAACAGCGTTTGGATGCGCCGCGGATGGATACGCGCCTTCGAGCACATCGCGCAGCGGCGCCTCGACAACGACACAGGCGTGGTCGTAGGCGGCCAGCTTGCGCAGTTCCTCGCGGAAGCGCGTTCGCGAATGGGTGACGGTCTGAACGAAGTCCGGCAGGGATTTGCGTTCGACGGCCACTCTGCCTTCCAGTCCCGCAATCGAATAGTCGCCCGCGTCCAGCTTGCGAGTGATGGCCGGCCTCGAGAACGAGTAGCCATGTTGCTCGCGCGTATCGACGACAATCGTGTACGTAGATTCGAGCATTTGCCTCTCCCTGCTCAGCCAGTTATTGCCCTGCATCGCCATGCCTGTCCGTGCCGATCCTGGCCGGTCCGTACCCCGGCGTTCCCAGCCTTGCCTGTCCACGCCTCGCCAGTCCGTGCCACGCATCCCTCGGTCTCGCTGGTTTCTGGCATCCGCCC
>JBHEKO010000688.1:0-5069 GCA_041859475.1 Candidatus Hydrogenedentales bacterium | reverse complement strand
GTGGCCTATGGCGTCATCTACGACGGCAACCCCCAGGAGTTTACCTACCTTGCGGGGGTCGAAGTGGCGGCAGACGCCACCCTTCCCGAGGACTACACGACCCTGTCCATCCCCGCGCACCGCTACGCGGTCTTCACCCACCCGGGATCCCTCGCCCAACTGCAACAAACCCTCGCGGCCATATGGGGCGAGTGGGTGCCCAAGTCCGGCATCACCGACTACGGCGCCCCCTGCTACGAACGCTACAGCGAAGACTTCTGCCCCGACACCGCCACGGGCGGGATCGAGATCTGGGTTCCGGTGACGAGTGCATGAGTTCGCCATGGTATTACCTCGAATCAGCGCTCATTCATCTTCCTCGCGTCCGCAAGGTCTTCCTACAGTATCTCCTTTGCTCTTGGCGCTGTAGGGTAGACTTCCCGGCTGGTGTGGACGCCGATTCGAGAACACCCAAGAAGGTTGTGCACCTTGTTTAGAAACGCGGTTATCGTTCTGCTCGTTCTCGCCGTAAACTTTCAGGCCTACGCGGAAGGCAGCGAAGCCTTGCTCCAGAAGATTTCGGCGCAGGAAGCGCGCCTGCCCTCCGTGGAGGCACTTCTTGAGAAGGCCAAGGCCGCCGGCATACCGGTCGCTTACCCCATCGCCGATTTTCGGATTGCAGCGCGCTTCTGCCAGTACGGGCGAGAAGACGTGCGCAACGGCCGTCTTCCGCGGGCGCTGGAAGTAGCCGAGGAGGTAGCAGCATTACTCGACCGCGCAGAGCGCGAGGCGCGCGCTGGTGTGGAGGTACCCCGCATCCAGCCGGGCACGATGCGGATTGCGGATGGAGCCTTCTGGGCCAACTGTACCATCGGCGCCGCGGAGGAGCAGCGTCCCGTGTTTCTAACGGGATATGGCCACAGCGATCCTGTCATCGAGGATCTCCCTTTACTCGGTGAGATCGGCATCAACATTATCCAGATCGAGCAAGGTCCCGAGGGCGTCGTCAATTCGGATGGCACCGTCAACACCGCACCCATCACCGACCGCCTCCTGCCCACGCTTGATCGGGCACGGGACCATGGGCTGATGGTGAACCTCCTGATTGCTCCCCACTATTTCCCGGCCTGGGCCTACGCAAAGTGGCCTGCGCTAAAGGTGGAACCCGGTGCCCCCGGCACACAGCCCTTTCTCAAGAACTCCATTGAAGCGGCCGAGGCACGCGATATCTATTCGCGCTACCTGCGGACACTCATCCCCCTCATTAGAGACCACCCTGCACTGCACTCGATATGCCTGAGCAACGAGCCCGTTTATGACAAGCATCAGGCAGACCCAGCACGAGTGCCGCTCTGGCATCAGTATATTGAAGCTACCCATGGTGATATCGACACCCTAAATGGGCTTTATGGAACACACTATGCGTCGTTTGACCAAGTGCCGGAGACTCCACTCCGCTTTGGCGAAAAGCCCCCGGCCCTTTACGATGCCGTCCGCTTCAACCAGACCCGTTTCGCTGGTTGGCATCGCTGGATGGTCGGCATCATCCAGGAGATGGCCCCGAATCTGGAATGCCACGCCAAGGTGATGCCACTCGTTTGGGATCGCGATTCCGTTTTCTGGGGCACCGACCCGCTTGAGTTCTCCCAACTGGGCCACATCAACGGCAATGACTGCTACTTTGTACCCAACGGGGCTGGATCACCATGGGGGAGCGACTGGCTGATACAAGGCATGTACTACGACCTTCAACGTTCGATGGCCCTCAACCCGATCTTCAACTCAGAGAACCACCTGATCCTGGATCGCACCGACTTCCATGTCGATGCCAACCACATCTACACGGGCATCTGGCAGGGAGCCATTCACGGCCAAGGGGCCAGCGCGACATGGATTTGGGGCCGCACCTACGACAAGAGAAGCGACCTGGAAGGACTCATCCTTCACCGTGCAGCGTGCACGGCCGCCATGAGCCGTAGCGCGCTCGATCTCATGCGACTCTCGCGGGAAGTTCTTGCGCTGCAGAAATCGTTGCCGGAGGTCGCCATCCTCTGGTCCAACGCTGCGCAGGTCCACGATCCCCGGGTCGCCACCAGCCGTAAGAATGTCTATGAGGCACTCAACTTCCTCGGTATACCCATCGGCTTCATCCATGAACACCAACTTGCCGTTCCTGGCCGAGCCGACCTGAAGTGCCTGATCGTTGCCGGTTCCGAGGCCATCACCGCCGAAGGACTCGAAGGTATTCGTCGCTTCGTCCAACGTGGCGGTGTCGTCTTGGCCTATGGCGATGACAACTTGCGCAAGGACGAATACGCCCGCAACGTCGAGCCCCCGGCTTTTACCCGCAAGATCCCGCGCTCTGTTCGTGGCGAAGAGCTGGCCACACTGTTGCAGACCACGTTAAGGCGTGCGGGAGTCGACTTCGGCGTCACCGTCGTAAACGCGCAGGGTCAGTTGCCCTATGGCGTTGAGTGGCGCTCCGCCATGCTGGATGGACAGACCGTCGTGAACCTTGTTAACCTCTCCCGCAATCCCATCCGCGTCAAACTCCCGGACGGTGCATGGCAAGACCTCATCACCCTGCAATCGATCCCCAATGAGATCACGCTTCAACCCAACACACCCGTTCTTGCCAAGGGATTGCTTTAGAAGGAAAATCCATGCGCCCGCGCTCATTCCATTCGCTGAAGAAAAGATGCAGAACACTATGCTTGGCCACTTCATTCGTAATACTGTCCGCGCCGGTTGTTGCAGCTACACAACCGGTCCTGAGCATTGCGTCCTCCAATAAGAAGCTCGAAGCGGCATTCAACTGGGCGCGGGATAAAGCGTTGTCCTATGTCCAGACGGGCAAGTCGGGCGTTGTCGACAGACATGAGAGGAACAGCCAGGGCACCGGCGACGTGCCGTACATCCCATCTTATTGGGCCGGGTACACAATTCGAACGGCCTTCTATTCACGCGATTACTGCCACCAGGCCAGCGGGGCGCATCTGCTGGGGCTGCAACAGGAGAATCTCGTGATGTTAAAGGCGTTCGCCGCCACATCCACGGAGGCGCGAAAATGGTTTCCACTGTGGGCGCTGAACTTCGATGGCAGCGCGTTCAAGCTAGACAGCCCCAGGGACGATTACTTTGTGCGCGAGGTCCCGGCCGTCTTCGAACTGGTTGAGCAGTGCTACCGCCAGTATTTGTGGACGGGGAACCCGGAATACTTGAATGACCCGGTCCTGTGGAACTTCTGCACGAAGGCTGTCTCAGCGTTCATCGAACTCCACGACACACGGATTCCGAACGGCGTGGCCGAGGGGGATGGATCGGGGGATATTTTTCGCGGATCGGCCACATACAACGAAATAGAGAGCACGTCGCCGCTGATTGAATCCGGTGACGCCATTGCGTGCCAGTATCAGGCCATGCTCGCGTACTCGGAAATGCTCGCCATAAAAGGGGACCAAGAGCAAGCGAAAGACTTCGCACAGAAAGCGAAGCATCTGAAGGCCTTCTTCAACGACACATGGGGCGTCAAGAAGGGCAAGAAAGAATATGTCCGGGGCTATGACGTCAAGGGCAATACCCCCACCAACTGGGGGCTGGAGAATAGCTGGTTCATGCCGATGAAATTCATTACGGATCCGTCGGAAAAGAACGATGCCTATCTTGACTTCATCGCCCGCTGCCTGGATACGCGCTGGGGACGTCCCTCCAATCTGGAAGCGGTCTCGTATATCCCCGGCGTCTTCTTCCCGTACAACCGCGTGGCGGAGGCTTGGAAATGGCTGGAGTACATCATCGACCAGCAGGACAGAGAGTATCCGGAAATATCGTACACGCTGGTAGGCCACGTTGTTGAGGGCATGCTGGGACTCGAACCCAACGTCCCCAGCAGATCGTTCTCGACCGTATCACGCCTGCCCGATGCCATCGCGGACATAAATATCAGCAATATCCCGCTCGGGCACCACAGCGTCAACGTGGCGCATCTGGGCCTGTCGAAGTCCACGGCCACGCATGTTTTCGGAGACGCACCCCTACGATGGGAGGCGTGTTTTTATGGAGATCATGCCACAATCACGGTAAATGGCCGGACGATGGTCGCGGAAAAGCGGACGATTCATGGTGTAAAGGCCAGCTTCGTCACGGTCGAACTGCCTGTGGGGGAGGCCGTTACGGCAGAAGTGGTTCCACAATGATCGCCCGGGGCTCAAAGAGCTCTGCACGGCACATTCGTATCGGACTGCATTGGCGATCGTAATTCTGCTATCAACGCACGGCATTTACTCGAGCGAGCCGAAGTCCTCCGCGCTCCCCGCGCACGCCGGGCAAACAAGAAGTTGGTGAACAGGTAGTTCCTGCCCGGATGAATCGATCCTATCTCGGGAATCTCCCTCACATACCAGCACCTGCGGGCGCGCATGTTGCCAATCCCGACGCCGCCAGTGACCAGCGCGAACGCCACATTCGATTCTGCGTCGCACTGCTCTAGGATCCCGATGATGGCAGCGACGGGTGCCGGATGCGCTCGTATAAGAGCGGCCGAGGCCCGGAAGATGGCGGAACGCGCGGCCATCGAAATCCCGCAACGCTCGCGGCCGCAGCGAGAACTGCCGAATTAGGTTGAAACGAGCGCGGGCCGCGGCGGAAGGCTTCCGCCACGGGCCGCTCGTTTCAAAGTGAATACCGCCTATGGCCCCGCACAGAATCCGTCCTCACCCTCGGCGCAGGGGTGGTAGGCACCGATGTTGTAGAACTGGATGGACCGGAGCAGCTCGGTGAGGGCGATGTCCCAGTCCTGCGGGTTGTAGTCCGAGGCGTGGGGGGGGCAGCCCTGGTCCAGGTCGTTGGGGGCGTAGCCGTCTTCGGTCCCGGCTTCGCAGCCGTAGTTGTCCGAGTTGTAGAACTGGATCACGCGGAGCAACTCGCTGAGACTGATCTTACCGTCGCCGTTTTGGTCGGCGGTGTGTGATGACGGCGTTCCACCCTCGCCCTCGCCCTCGCCTTCGCCTTCGCCTTCGCCTTCGCCTTCGCCTTCACCTTCACCTTCACCTTCACCTTCACCTTCACCTTCACCTTCACCTTCGCCTTCA
>JBHEKO010000053.1:0-4666 GCA_041859475.1 Candidatus Hydrogenedentales bacterium | reverse complement strand
GTCAACGACGGCCAACATTGGTCAAGCGCGTAGCCGCGCCGTTTCGCAAATTCGTCGGCCAATGCGGGAGTCCACGGCAATACGCTGTAGGGCTGCTCCCGCAGAAACACGCTCATCAAGGATGGCTCGTCGGTGAACGTTGCAACGAAATTCGTGCCGAGGTTATCTCCCAAGCGCTTGGCATATTCCGCGTGCGTCACGTCGATGAACCGCGCCGTGGCTTCGGGTTGCAGCAGGTTGATGTACGGCAGCTTGTAGGCCAGGCTCCATTCCGCGTGCGTGCCTTTGTATAGGACGCCTTGCGTCAACACGAGCACACGCCACTCCCCCGCCGGCGCTTCCCACGCGAGTTTGCCGTCTTTGATCGACGCCGCTAGATCCACCGCCTGCTCGATCTGCGCCACGCCGTCCTTCACAGGAAACGCCGCCGCCCGCACCAAGTCGCCCGGCGGCACATCCAACGCCACCGTTCCGCCGGAACTCACCGCATCGGCCACATACACGCCGCGCGCCTCCGACTCCGGATGGTCCTTTAGCGTCACGCCGCCAGCCGACCCCGACGGATAGCCGCACTCGTCGTACAACCACATCATCATGCCGCGCTTCTGCACCTCACCCACCGCACGCACAAACGCCGCCCACCGCGGCTCGCTCAGCAGGTATTCCGTGAACGACACGTTCGCTACGACACCGCCAAAACCCTGCGCATTGAGCTTGTCCAGCAACGCATCCTGCGCCTCCGGCTCATCGGGGAAATTGTGGATGATCTTCAGGATTCGCCCATCGTGCCCCGGCGATGCGAATTTCTCCGCAACCGGCCGCGCGTCGGCGGTCAACACTGCGGGCGTGGGCATTGGCACGGGACCTGCCACCGCATCCGCCGCTGCAGCAGATGCGCCACCAACACCAGCGAGCAACGCCAGCCCGAACGCTACAAGGACTAACCTCTTCCCCACACTGACCATTATTCACCTCTCCCCCGATATCCCTGCGGATTTTACGAACGCTTTGTCGCATTCTCCGAATATCCCAAGGACAATTCCAGTTTGATTCTTTCTCTGTGAACTTGTGGCTTCGTTCGAAAGACAGTTTGTCGTCCGTGAATTCGAAGCAAATGAGAGATCTCCCAATCCCTGTTGTCGCGAGTCCTTGACATGCTTGCATGCCATTCCGAATGATAGCATCAATCACTCTGCGGACTGGGGGATATTCCAATGCAACGCATTCTCGGATCAGTCAAAAGAGATTTCATGGTGCTCTCTCTCGCCTTCATTCTCACGTCCGTGGCCTTGGCTGCCTCTCCACCCACGCGCCACGTTTCCGTGCGCGAATTCGGCGCGGTAGGCGATGGCGTGCACAAGGACACGGCGGCGATACAGCAGGCGGTGGATGCGGCGGCAGGTGGGGGCGTCGTGGAGTTCCCGGCGGGGACCTATCTCAGCGGAACGATCGTGATGAAGAGCGGCGTCACGTTGCACCTCGATTTTGGCGCGACGTTGTTGGGCAGCATCGATCAAGCGGATTACCCCGTCTTGGAGTGCCCGTATCGTTCGTACACGGACAAATATGTCCGGCAGGCGCTGTTGTGGGGCTACGGCCTCCACGACATCGCGTTGACGGGGCACGGCATCATCGACGGGCAGGGTGCGGCGTTCGCGGGCAAGCCTTGGCTGGAGCGGCCCTTCATTATTCGCTTCGTAGCGTGCACAAACGTGCGCGTGGAAGACCTTTCCATGCGCAATTCGCCGATGTGGATGCAGCACTATCTCGCGTGCGACGGCGTCTACGTGCGCGGCATCCAGGTGTGGAACCACTGCAACGCGAACAACGACATGATCGACATTGACGGGTGCCGCGACGTGCGCATCTCCGATTGCATCAGCGATTCCGACGACGACGGGCTCACGTTGAAGAGCACGTCGGACCGAGCCTGCGAGAACGTCGTCATCACCAACTGTATTCTCGCCAGCCACTGCAACGCCCTGAAAATGGGCACGGAATCGAACGGCGGATTCAAGAACGTCGCGATCTCGAACTGCGCGATTCGCCAGTCCTTGGATGACGAACAGCAGGCGGGCCGTCGCGAAGGCATCTCGGGGATCTCCCTTGAAATCGTCGACGGCGGTACGCTCGATCAGGTTGTCATCGACAACGTGACCATCGACGGCGTGCTTGTGCCGCTCTTCTTGCGCCTGGGCAACCGGGCGCGCCCATTCAAAGCGGACATGCCAAGTCCGGGCGTGGGAACGCTTCGCAACGTGGTGCTGAGCAATATTGTGGCAAAGGGCGCATCCAAGATTGGGTGTTCGATAACCGGCATGCCCGATCGCCCCGTCGAGAATGTGACGTTCGAGAACATCCGCCTCACCTACGCGGGCGGCGGGACGCTGGAAGATGCGAGTCGTGCCGTGGATGAGCTTCCTACGAAATACCCCGAAGCGTTTATGTTCGGCACCTTGCCCGCCTATGGCCTGTATTGCCGGCATGTGACTGGGCTGACGTTGCGCAACGTCAGCGTGGATGTCGCGACACCGGACCAGCGGCCCGCGCTGGTATGCGACGACGTGGCACGGCTGAGGATTGAGCAATTCGATGGGACATGCGCGGAAGACGCGCCGGGGCTCATGCATTTCAGCAACGTTCGGTCCGCGCTGATCACCGGGTGCAACCCGGGCCAGCCCGTGCCCGTATTTTTGCAGGTACAGCATGCATGCGATTCCATTTCACTGGCGGGCAACGACCTGAGCCGGGTCGCGCAGACCGTCACGCGGGATGCGAGTACGCCCAGGAAGGCGGTGCGGATGAGAGGAAACATCGGAATCCGATAACTGCGGGCAGTTCTCTGCAACGTTCTGCTTGCATGATTCTCCAGCGGACGCCAACAATAAACCGTCACCCCAAAATCGACATCAAAGGCGGTAACGAAGAGGAGAAGCGCATCTCGTGTACAGCGTAAAGCCGGGCCGTGGCCCCTCCGCAATGAGCGCCGTGGGGGGCGTAATCATCATCGGTTTTGGGGTCCTGTGGACGATTCTGGCCGGCGCGATGGCCATAGGAGCCTCAAGCGTGATTAATAGGGGCTTCGAAGGACAAATGGGGATCATCGGATTTATTCCTTTGGTATTCCCCTTGTTTGGCGTGCTATTTATCGTGGCAGGAATCGCGAATGTCGTTTACAGTCTGCGTAATGCAACGAGCCCCAACCGGTATTCGGCAGTTGAGATCACGACTGGCGCTGAGGAGCCCGATCCCCTCAACGAAGTGTTTGGCGCAATACAGACGAGTGAAGAGGTTTCCGGAGACAGAACCGTCGAAGAGCGGCTTGCCAAACTCGACGAATTGCGCGGCAAGGGGCTGATCTCCGAAGCGGAATACGCTGAACAGCGCGAGAGGATACTGAACGATCTCTAATCGCTGAGCCTTGAGCGAGCCCCTTACCTCGCCGCGTACGCCGGGCGCATCACCTCAAGGCCTTCTCCAGCAGCCTTTACCCCGGCGCATTGCTGTTCGCGGACCTCGTCGAACCACTTCCGGATCATCGGCACCGATTGGAATATCGCGCCTTCATGGTTGAGATCGCCGAGGTTGACGAGCTGCACGTTCGCCCCGCGCTTGGTCCATTCGGTGGCGGCCTCTACGCTTTCTTTCGGCGACACGTCGGTGTCGCTTTCCCCGTAGTAGACGCGCATTGGCGCCTTCGGGGTCCATTGATAGGTTTCGTTTTCCCGCAGGGCGCTCAGCAACCACGTCGGGCGCCCATTGTCGTAATCGTCGAGGAAGCTCTTCTGAAACATGTCGCGAGGGTTGCGCGGCAAGGCCTCCATGATGGGGCCGCCGTCGTGCTCGCCGTCGTACAGCACCGGCAAGAGCACGGCATATTCTTCCTTGATAACCGACTCGATGGGCTGCTTATAGATGGCGCTGTACGCACGGACCATATATGCGAGGTAGAGCGAATGCGCGGAGGATTTCCCCTCCAACGCAAACGGGAAGATGAGGTCCGCGAGGTTGTAGGTGCCGGAGGACGGCGCGGAGGCGACAACCTGGAATCGCGGATCGTTTAATGCCTCCAGGGCCCGTTGTGTCGCGGCGGTTGCGTGACCGCCTTGCGAGTAGCCGGTCAAGTACAGCGACGCCGGCCATGTAACGCCCAGCGTACCCGAAAACGCGTGCGCCGCTTTGAGCAAATCGATGGAGGTGTCGGCAGTCGTCTTCGCGTGTAGATAGGGATGCATCTCGTGGCTCGTGCCGAGGCCGATGTAATCGGGCATCACCAGCAAATACCCAGCGCCCGCGAAGATGGCCGAAGCGGACACGCCTTCGATCAGTGTTGGTTTTGACGGTGTCGCGTTGCGCAACGTCGTGGTTCCGTGCAAGCACTCGACGACGGCATCCGGCGCGGCCTTCTTCGGCAACGCCACCAACCCCGACGCGACGGTGGGTTGCCCGTCGTAGTTCGTGGTCCAATACTCGACGCGATACAGACGGACGCCGTGCTTGATGGTTACTTTGCCGGGCAGGTCCGAGATCCAGAGCATGGCGCGCAGAGTCACCGCGCTGTAGCATCCCACGCGCTCGACCTTGTGCACAGTTCCCGGGACGCAGGTCTCCGGGGTGAGGTCGGTGCGAATGTCTACCGTTCGGGCGCATCCCGCCAACGTCACAA
>JBHEKO010000041.1:0-2789 GCA_041859475.1 Candidatus Hydrogenedentales bacterium | reverse complement strand
CTCGCGAAGTCAAAATAGGGGGAGGCATCGCGGCCATTCGACGATCTTCCAGTGAGCGCAGTTGTATGGGGGGGCGCCAATGAAACGACTGTTTGTGAGTCTCCTAACGATGGCGGCATGTGTTAGCGCTGTCTGGGCAGGATTTCCATCTACGATAATTTCGTCGCCGGATACCATACCGCCTCCGGGTTGGAAATGGCATATCACGCCGGGATTCTCTCCCCCTATCGAGAAGCTTCTCGTTGCCCCACCTGGGTCGTGGGTCGGTAAGAACCGCGACTACGCGATTCGCAAGCAAATGGAAGCGTGGGGTCCCCGCGCGATGCCCGTCCTGGAACGGATGTACAACGATTCATTTTGGGGGGAGTACCGGTTACAGGTGCTCAGCCTGATCCACCGGGGGCGACCCGCGGACAAGATGCCTTTCTATCACGAAGCCATCGCCGCCTTGTCGGGGAGTCCATTGACCGAATCCGAGCAGAAACTTCTTGCGTCCTTGTTGGCGGGGGTCCTTGACGAGGATCCCGCTGCGATGGCGCGGGAGGTCGACAAATTGCTCGCCAATCCCGTTGACGCGGAGAATCTACTTCTCTTTCTGAAGTGGTACGTCTACGAAGAACCAACCACCCCCTATGTGGCAGCGTTGCGCACGATTGCCGAGAGCGAAAGCGATCCCAGCCTGAAGCGGTCTCTGGAGGATTTCCTGCAGAGCTTCGACGCGCAGCAACGCGCTCAGGAGCCTATGGAAAAGGCGCTTGCGACGGAAACCAATGTGCCCGTTCCCTACGCTGTTCCGAACCCGCATGGGGACAAGGCTGTTGCCGCGGAGGCGCAACGCAAGTTGATGGATCTTTCGCGCGAACACGCTAACTCAAGGGAAGATTGGGCGTATCGCGCCATGCCCTTGGTCCGCTCTATTGCGGACGAATTGGGCGACGACGCGGTCCCTTTGTTCGAGCAGTGGGCCGTGGACTCCACGCTGTCCCGCGGGGTGCGCGCGATGGCCTGTGTAGGCTTGGGGTATCTCGGTAGCGAAAAGAGTGTGGAAGCGTTCACGCGTCTACGCGAGGGGGCTCGCACGAAGGCGTGGGCCCCTGTCTCAAGTGCAAGCTACACGCATGCCCAGCGCATGACGGAAACGTGCTATTTGATCGAGTACGTAATCGCCGTGGACGCCAGGCCCACGGACTCGCCGGCGGCGGCGAACACGTGCTCCTGGGTGCGCGTTGAACAGGGATATCTCACGGGGAGGTTCGGCACCAGACGCGGAGATGCGCTTTCGTTTCGGCGCATCGGAAGCGAATGGCTGCCAACGGAACTGGAAGAATCATTTTATTGAGATGTAGCCGCGCGCGGGCGATGACGCGCGAGATTCTGCTTCGATAGTGTCCCGCGAATTCTCGTTGAACCTCCTCCCCGATTGGTCTATGCTCTATCTCCGGGTGCATGCGAAACACGGCGTGTGTACCGCAGTCTTGCCCTCGTAGCGCTGCCGCGGCCATGGCGCGAAATCACCGACCGCGACATCGGGGCTAGTCGCAACCATATTCCACGTTCACGAAGAGAGGTCCCACCATGAAGAAACCAGAGATTTCACGTCGCCTGTTCCTTGCGGGGTCCGCGGTCGCGATTACCGCGGGCTGCAGCACCCTGGGCCAGAAGGGCAAGGCCCCTGCCAAGATTAGCACCCGGTCGCCCAACGAGAAGTTGAACATCGCCGGCATCGGTTCGGGTGGCAAAGGCGTTGCCGACCTGACGGGATGCGCCTCGGAAAACATCGTCGCCCTGTGCGATGCCGACCGCAATCAGACGAAGCAGATGGCCGCGAAGTACCCGAATGCGAAGTTCTACAGCGATTTCCGCGTCATGCTCGACAAGCAAAAGGACATCGACGCCTGCACCGTTTCGACCCCCGACCATTTTCACGCCGTCGCCGCCATGGGCGCGATGCTGGCCGGAAAGCACGTCTATGTGCAGAAGCCTCTCACGCATACAATTTGGGAAGCCCGAAAGCTGGCCGAGACCGCCCGTAAAATGAAGGTCGCCACCCAGATGGGCAACCAGGGCCACTCCGGCGACGGCGTCCGCGACCTGTGCGAGATGATCTGGTCCGGCGCCATCGGTGCGGTCAAGGAAGTCCACTGTTGGACCAATCGCCCGATTTGGCCGCAGGGTCTCAACCGGCCCGACGGCAAGGATCCAGTGCCCGAAGGATTCGATTGGGATGTGTGGTTGGGACCGGCCCCCGAGCGCCCCTTCGTCAGCAAGCACCCCGCAACGGGCAAGAACTGCTATCACCCCTTCGTGTGGCGCGGCTGGTGGGATTTCGGTTGCGGCGCGCTCGGCGATATGGCCTGCCATATCATGGACCCGCCAAACTGGGCTATGAAGCTCGGCCATCCGACCAGCGTCGAAGTCGTCTCCCAGGAAGGCATCACGTCCGAACAGGCCCCGAACAAGTCGATCATCAAGTACGAATTCCCTGTCCGCGGCGATATGCCCGCCCTCACGCTCTTCTGGCACGACGGTGGCAACATGCCCCCGCGTCCGGCAAACACCCCTGCGGATGAGGTCCTCGGCGAAGGCGACAACGGCTCGCTGTTCATCGGCGAGAAGGGCGCAATCTCGGCGCACTGCTATGGCGAGAAGCCGACGCTGCACCCGATTTCTCTCATGAAGGACTACAAAGCTCCGCCGAAGACGCTGGAGCGCATCCCCGAGGAAGATCACTACAAGAACTGGATCGCGGCCTGCAAAGGCGGCGCGCCTGCGTGCTCGAACTTCGACTA
>JBHEKO010000233.1:0-5792 GCA_041859475.1 Candidatus Hydrogenedentales bacterium | reverse complement strand
CCACAGAAAAAGCACCACCAGCACCGCCAGGCCCGCCGCGAATCCGTGCAGCCGGTACTTTCGCGCCAGCGTCATCACGCCTTCCTGCTCCAGCACGCCCAGATGCACTTCGTCGAATACGACGCGCTCGTTCGGCCCCATGAGCCACGCCAGCAATTGTGTAGGCGGATCTTTGCGCATGGCCTCGTTGCTGAAGAGAAACGAATCGGACAGGAGCACGAGGGTCCCTTTGCCGAGGGCGCGCTCCACGACCACGGGCCGTCCGTCGCATTCGTATACTGTCTTCCACGTGTCGCTCTTCGGAAGAAAATACGCGATGCTGTGCCAGTCGAGGTTGTCGGGCACGTCGCCGGATCGCGCGACCGTGGCGGCGAGTTCACGCATGTCTTCCATCCCGTCGTCCGAGGCGGGCTTGGGTCTTTCGAGATCGACCTCCCACGTTTCGCGCAAGTCGACGGGCATCCCGGCCTCGTCGTCGTCGATCTTCTTGCCCTCTTTTTCGTCCTCGGGCGGCGGCCCATTTTGGAGAATGGACATGACGGACTCGTCGCCCTTGGCGGTGCGCGTGGGCGCGAACGCCACCACGAGCCGGCCGCCCGAATCCGTTATCGCCTCCATCGCCTTCGCGCTGGCCTCGGTCTCTTCCCACCAGCGGGAATCCGGCGGGACGCCGAGTGCGAGAAACGTGGCTGGCGGGGAGGGCGCGAGTTTCTTCAGCGGCTGCGTATTCCGAACGGTCTGGAGCGACGGTATGCGCGCGAGGGCTTCGTAGAATGCCTTGGCCCCCACCGGGTCGGCGCGAAACGTCGAATAGGGTTCGTACACGTCGCCGGCTTCGTAGCGCAGCAGGAAGAGGCGTCCCGCGCCGAAGAAGAACGCCGCGAACAAGACGAGCAGCCCGAAGCCTATCCAGCGATTACCGATGCGCAACGGCGGTCATCCTCTCTTGGTTCTCGGAGAAGCGGGCCATGAATTCATCCGTCACTTCGTGATTGCCGTACCACACGCGCTCGAACAACGAGATATTTTGCGAGAAGGCCGTGAACATGTCCGGTTCCGCGTGGGCGCGTCTGCTCAACTCGCGCTCGTAGTCGCGGTTGCTCTTGTACTTTGCGAGGAGGATCAGGTCGCGCCGCGCCAGGTGCGCGAGGCATGCGAGGAACATGGCGCGCACCGCAAGGCGCAGCTCGCCCCGCGCGAGGAGATCGCGCGCCATGGCGATCCAGCCGTCTTCGGGAAGCGCATCGGCCCCCACGTCTTCGTCGGTGATGTCGGGGATCTCCGGGGCCACGGGGCTGGCGTGAATCGTGACGCGACGCCAGCCACCCTGCTTCCACAGGCGGAACAGAAACACGCCGAGCAAGGCGGCGACCAGCAGGATCAAGGCCCACATCATCAGATTGGGCAAGCCCTGCCACGAGAATGAGGGGAGGTTCGGGTCCCAATCGGTGTCAGGCCAAATGTCTCTAACCCACTCGATGAAGCGCTTGACCTGTTTCCCGATCCATTTGAAAGCAGAGCCAATCGCGTCTCCAACTTTCTCCGCGAAGTCGGCCAGCACGCCGTCCTGGGTTTCAAGCGGGTCGCGGGGGAGCCGCCACGCGTATTCGGCTTCGGCGATGACCTCGGCGATACTGCGGTCGAGGTCGCCGGGCGAGACGCGCGGGGCGGCTTCGGGCAACGCGGGCGCGGTATCGCCGATTGCCGCCTCGGCCGGTGTATCGGCATACGCCGACGCCGCGCCCATCGAGGCCGCGACGGCAAACAGGACGAGCATGAACGCGCGGGCCGCGCCGTTCGACGCGATGGATTTGAGATCGGCGCGGAGGTCGCGCCCGGTCTTAATGGATTCCCCGTAGAAGCATCGAATGGTGTACGCAGTCTTGACGAGGGGGTCCATGACGAGATACGTCAGAGAACACACAATCGCGAAGAAGGTCGGCGACAACGACGAGCCGCCCTGCACGACGACCGTTTGGATGCCCGCGAACATGTGCAGGAGCCACGGCAGGGCGAGCAGGCCGATGCCGATGTTGGCCGCGACCAGGACGCCGAGCGGGCATAGGGCCATCACCAGCAGCGCGTAGAAGAAGGCGTAGGCGTAGAGAAGCGAGGTTGTCCAGTAGGGGGCCATCTCTTGGGCTATCGGGATGAGGACAAGCAAGAGGACAGCCGCCGTGATCACGAGGTAAGGACTCAGCATCCAGATCATGATGTGGTTCTGCTTGGGCCAGAGCTTGGTGAGACTTGCCGCGCGCTGCCCCGATTCCCACACGCTTTCGCCGATGCGGTCGCCCAGCACGGTCATGCTCTGATACCACGCATACACCCACGGAAATGGAATCACGAAGAAGAACGACATGGGCAGCACGAAGAGTCCGGAGGGTTGCACGATGGTCTGCGCGATGGCCATGCGGGTGACGCGCCGCCACGTCCAGGATGGCGGAGGCGTCTGCGAGACGATCGCCGCGATGTGCGAGGTGAAGACCGCTTGGCAGCATTTCATCCAAACGAATGCGACGGCTAGCCCGAGAGAGCCGAGAGCCAAGTGGCTTTGCGCGAAGGCGCTCTGGCTCATGTCGCCCCAGAAGTACAGCAGCGCAAGGATGAATGGGAGCGCACCGAGGTAGTAGACGCCGAGGACGTTTACGGGCGCGTAGCGCAGGACGTAAATGGACTCCTCGACGAGTTCGAGTCCGCCGGGGGCAGTTTGTTCGCGCTGTCTCATTCGCCGGTGGTCTCCTGCGTCATGCCAAGGAGATCGTCGTGAAACGTCGATGGTAGATGCAGTAAGGCGCGCCCCATGAGGAAGAAGAAGAACCACAACATGAGAAAACTGAACAGCGCCTGGCCCACGCGCGCAACACGCCTCCATCGGCGCGTGTCTTTCTCGGGCTTGGCGGTGCTCAGCTTGAGGCACGAGGCGCAGAAGACGCGGTCGTCGTGCTCGGTGATGCACTCGCGGCAGAAGTAGCGCCGGCATTCGGGGCAGCGGGCGACGGCCTCGCGCCGAGCGTGGTTGAAGCAGCGTTGCTGGCTCAGAGAATGCTGATGCATGGACACTACGCTACCGGCGCACGGGAGTTAAATACAAGGGCCATCGCGCAACGGTGGGACGCGAGGGACGCGGAAAGCAGGGACGCGGAAAGCAGGGACAGACACGTCTGCGTCCGCTGGGGCGGACTTCGCTTGTGTCAGTCCCTGGTTTCCGTTGTTGGCTGTCACCTAAGCGGGGACGCGGAAAGCAGGGACAGACACGTCTGCGTCCGCTGGGGCGGACTTCGCTTGTGTCAGTCCCTGATTTCCGCTGTAGCGGCCGCATCAGCCTTCGCTCGGTGTCGCTTCCGGCGCTTGATACTCGCGAAGGTAACCGCGCAAGAACGTCAACCCCGCCGCGCCGAAGCCCAGGTCGCACACGACGGACACGATGTTGCTTGATAGCGTCAAGACCTGGCGGAACTGCGCGAACCCGGCCGACTCCTCCTGCATGCCTGTTTGCATCTCCATCTGCAAGAGTATCTGGAGAAAGTAGGCAATCCCCCCGAGGAAGCATCCATATACGAACAAGCCCCAGACGATGTTCCGCAAAGGAGGAGGCATGTCGCTTCGATGCTGGCGCACCAGTGCCGCGACGATCAGCACCAGAAGAATCAACAAGAGGAGCAGGGAAAGGACGCTGGGCATCCAACCTTGGAAGATGATGTTCGACAGGCTCAGGGCGCAATCCAGAAACAGGTACGCGAACAAGGCCATGTGCACGTTGCCGGAGTCGCGCTTGCCCAGTCTCGGTTCGAGCATGGCGTTGCGCGCGGCCGGCGGCAACGCCGAGAATTTCTCGGGCGAAGCGCCCGCCACGGCGTCGGCGGCCTGCTCTTCTTGAATGACACCTTGCACGGTTTCGATGATGGGCCGCAGCAGGTTGAAGGTCTTCTGCGCGGTCCGAATACGGGTGAGGCATTCGAGGCGCTCCGCGTGGACCGCGGTCAGGAGAAAGCACTCGCAGGTGGGACCCAACGCCAGATTCCAGAGCAGCAAGACGAGCATGAGCACGGTAATGATGATGGCGAAGATAGAAACGGGGTCGAATATGCTCACGCCACCCGAAAAAACGACGCCAAGGGTAATGAGTACCATCATGGAGAAGATAGCCCCAATGCCGACGTTAAGCACGGCCCCCTGGGACGTCTTCTGCAACGTCAACGCCTGGATATCGTTGTAGTAGAAACGCTTGTAGTTTTCGTTGAGGAAAGCGGTCTTCGCGACCAGCACATGGTCCGGCCCCGCGTACAGCCGCTGGTGGGTTCCGAAAGATCCCGTTGATCGCCCCGGGAGCCGCCTGTAGTCAACCAGTGTTTGCGCCATTTCGGCTCCCTATCTCGCCACAAGCATCAGTAGAAAGAAGCCAATGCCCATAATCTGCAGCGAAGCAAACAGAAACGCGATGACGAAGCGGACGCGCGATCGCGGCAGCACGCTCATCGGCGTATTCCAATACCGGAAGCAGTAGTAGAAGGCCACCGGCGCCGTCACGATCATCAGCGGGCCGCAGAAGAACAACGGGAAGACTGCCAGAAGCAGCGCGACGGTATCGTGTTGGATGCGCGAATGATCGAGTTGCACAAGCTGGCCCTTCTTGGGGGCATTCTCGAGACACACGGGGCAGAGGTGCTGGTTGCCGAACTCGACGTCGCAAAGCGTACAGAGGAAGCGCCCGCACCCGTCGCACGGGATCGCGGCCTTCTTCGTGGGATGGTAGAAGCAACTGCTCTCGCCGTCGATGATCACGGCTTCGGCCTTGGCGCCAGGCCCTTGCGGACGCAGCAAGGTAGGAAACACCAGCGCGCGAATGGGGGCGCCGCACCCGGTGCAGGGCACGGGTTCCGGCGTGTTCAAGGCGGATTCCTGGAGTGTTGCCCCGCACTTCTTACACTGGAATAGCGATGCGCTCACGATATTGTGTTGACCTGGGTGTGCATGGCCAACTACAGCCGAATCACGCGCGTGCTGCAAATATGGTCGTGCAGCGCGCGCTTCTCGCTATCGAAGACGATCAGGAGGTAGCCGATGAAGAACGTGAATGTATTCAGAATATCCGCCCAGAACCGCGCAAATGCGCGCAGGTAGGTGATTGGACTTCCGTCTTCCCGGACCACGCGCAGTCCCAAGGCCATCTTGCCCGGCGTTGCCCCGAATTTCCCATAGAAGTAGGTGAAATACGCGATGTTTGCCGCCATACTGAACAACCCGGCAAAGATAGCCGCAAGGGCTAGCCCCGCTTCATCGAAGGAATTGAGGGCCACGGTCAACACGCCCTGGATCAGATAGTTCGCAATCATCAGGATGATACCGTCGACAAACCGCGCGGCGAACCGAATCCAGAACCCGGCATAGTTCATCGTCCCCGGAACGCGGCCGCTTTCTTTGAGCTGCTGCACGAAGACGGGTTTGCACTCCGCGCAGACGTACTTGCCCGCGAACTCGATTACGTCTTCCGAAGAAAACGCGCGACCGCAGGCGGAGCAGATGGTCATGGGGGCGTCGTAATCCCCTTCCTCGCGCACGAAGGCGCGCCCTTGCGGGGCGGCGTCGTTCGAACCGGAGAATACAAGGGCCGGGTCCACTTCGGCGTATGCTATCCACCCCGGCATGCCTTCGCGCCAGACGAGTGTGTCGCTGCGAATCACGCCTGCCGACACCAACTGGCGGAACTCGACGTCGTTCTTGGGACCAATCTGATTACTGCCCTCGGCGTAGTACCAGACCATGTACGATTCTCCCCTTGGATATGCGGA